>NZ_BAAAMR010000137.1:0-23038 GCF_039529375.1 Actinomadura napierensis | reverse complement strand
CCCCCGGCACCGTGTCGGCGGCCGTCGTGGCCTCGCTCGCCGCGCTCGCGCTGACCGCCGTGGGCTCCTCGCCCGCGCCCCGGGCGGCCGCCGCCGCGCACACCTCCCGCCCGGCGCCGTCCTCCGCCGGGGCGACGCTCGCCGCGGCCGGGGACCCCGACGAACTCTCCTCCGACGCGCTGCCGTACCTGCGCTCCAAGGACCCGGGCGGCGAGATCGTCAAGCACGTCACCGACATCCGGCGCAGCGGGACGTTCGTCCGCGTCTACACCGACCTCGGCGAGGACGACGAGAACTCCAAGCCCGCCGTCTCGCTGTGCGAGTGGACGACGAGCTACCTGAAGGACGGCGGCGACGACGAGCCGCGCGTGTTCGTGCACGGCAAGAGCAGCGACAACGGCAGCGTCGTCCTCGCCAACAAGCAGAGCGACAACGACGATTGCGAGGTCCCGGACACGCCCTGAGGCTGTCCCGTCAGGGACCGTACTGGGTGTCCGAGAGGTTGCTGGACTCCAGGTCGTGGCCGCGCCGCCGGGCCTGGTCCAGTTTCAGGGGCTTCGGGTCCTCGGTCAGCAGGATCTCGCGGAGCCCGGCCTCCCCGACGCCGTCCGGCCCCAGCGCGGCGCACCGCCCCGGGCCGTCCGGTGGGACCTCCTCGACGGCCCGGCGCCGCGCGGCCCGCCCGGTGCGGGTGGGCCGGAGCGCGCCGCGCAGGCCGGCCCGGAGCAATCCCGCCTCCTTGAGCGCGTCCGCGATCGCGCGTACCTCGCCCGACGCGGCCGTCGCCCGGAGGAGGTCGCCCAACACGATGCCCGTGTTGGGACGCGTGCCAGGAGCGCGGCCTGGACCGGGTCGTCCGCGTCCCGGTTCACGGCCTGCACCCGGTGCGTTCCCCGGGACACCCGGAGGTGGCGCCCCTCGTACAGGGCGACCAGGGCGGTCTGGGCGACCCGGACGGCGCCGCCGGTCAGGAATGCGGTCTCGTAGGGACCGTGCTCGCCCATGATGGCCTCCCGCGGGCGCGTCGTCGTCCCTTGGGACGCGCGACGCGGGCCCGCGGTTGCGGTCATCCGGCGGGTTCGAGCGTCAGCGAGACCGAGTTGATGCAGTACCGGTCGTCGGTCGGGGTGCCGTACCCCTCGCCGTGGAAGACGTGGCCGAGGTGGGAGTCGCAGGTCGCGCAGCGCACCTCGGTCCGGACCATGCCGAGGGCGCGGTCCTCGATCAGGGTCACCGCGTCGGAGTCGGACGGCGCGTAGAACGACGGCCAGCCGCAGTGGCTCTCGAACTTGGTCTCGGACCGGAACAGCTCCGTCCCGCAGGCGCGGCACCGGTACACGCCGACCGTCTTGGTGTCGGTGTACTCGCCGGTGAAGGGCTTCTCGGTGCCCGCCTCGCGGAGCACGCGGAACTCCTCGGGGCTGAGCCGGGCCCGCCATTCTTCCTCGCTCTTGCGGATCTTCTCCATGCTTCGAAGGTACCCGGCGGGGCCGTCCCCGGAGACTGTCGCATCCCTGGGTTAACGTGCAGTCATGGCCTCGCCCTTCATCGAGATCCCGGTAGGGGATCGGCTCGTCAAGGTGACCAATCCCGACAAGGTCTACTTCCCCGAGCACGGCTACACCAAGCGGCAGCTCGTGGAGTACTACATCGCCGTGGGGGAGGGCATCCTGCGGGCCACCCGCGACCGGCCCACCACGCTCGAACGCTGGCCGGCCGGCGTCTTCGAGGGCGCGAAGATGGCCACCCGCGAGGACTACGCGCGCGGCCAGGCCGGTTTCGGCGCCGGCAAGTCCGACGCCTTCTACCAGAAGCGCGTCCCCAAGGGCGCGCCCGACTGGGTGCGGACGTCCCGGATCGCGTTCCCGAGCGGCCGGTTCGCCGACGAGGTCCGGCCCACCGAGGTCGCCGTGATCGCCTGGGCCGCCAACCTCGGCACGCTGACCTTCCACCCGTGGCCGGTCCGCGACGGCGACGTCGACCACCCCGACGAGCTGCGCATCGACCTCGACCCGCAGCCGGGGACCGACTTCTCCGACGCCGTCCGGGTGGCGCTCGGCCCGGCCCGCGACCTGCTGTCCGAGCTGGGGATGACGGGGTTCGTGAAGACCTCCGGCAAGGGCGGCGTGCACATCTACGTGCGGATCGAGCCGCGCTGGACGTTCACCGAGGTCCGCCGGGCCGCGCTGGCGTTCGGCCGCGAGGTGGAGCGCCGCGTCCCCGACGAGGTCACGACGCGGTGGTGGAAGGAGGAGCGGGGCGAGCAGATCTTCATCGACTTCAACCAGAACGCGCGCGACCGGACGATCGCGTCGGCCTACAGCGTCCGGCCCGCGCCGCACGCGCCCGTCTCCGCGCCGGTGACCTGGGACGAGCTGGCCGACGCCGACCCGCACGACTTCACGATCGCCACCATGCCCGACCGGTTCGCCAAGGTCGGCGACCTGCACGCGGCCATCGACGACGAGGCGTTCACCCTCGACGCGCTGCTGGAGCTGGCCGACCGCGACGAGCGCGACCACGGACTCGGTGACATGCCGTATCCGCCCAACTACCCTAAGATGCCGGGCGAACCCAAGCGGGTGCAGCCCAGCAAGGACACCGGCAAGCCCTCCTGAGCCGGGAATTTCCGGCCCCGCCGCGGGTTTGCGTGATCGACACGTCCGCGACGACCGGAAGGCGACCCCCATGCCCGAGCACTCCCCAGCAGGTCCGGCGCTGACCGTCCGCTACCTCGGCGGCCCGACGGCGCTCCTGGAGATCGGCGGTGTGCGGCTGCTGGTCGACCCGACGTTCGACGCGCCCGGCGAGCACCCGGTCGGCGACCGGGCGCTGACCAAGACGATGGACGCGGTCGCCGGCCCGGACGAGATCGGTCCGGTCGACGCGGTGCTGCTCTCGCACGACCAGCACCCCGACAACCTCGACGACGGCGGCCGCGCCTACGTGCTGGCGGCGCCGCTGACCCTGTCGACCGGGATCGCCGCCGAGCGGCTCGGCGGGACCGTCCGGGCGCTGCCGAACTGGGAGCATGCCGAGCTGCCCCGTCCCGGCGGCGGCACGCTGCGGGTCACCGGCGTGCCCGCGCAGCACGGCCCGGACGGCACCGAGCACCTGACCGGCCCCGTCACGGGGTTCGTGCTGACCGGCGACGGGCTGCCCACCACCTACGTGAGCGGCGACAACGCGTCCCTGGACGTGGTCCGGGAGATCGCCGGCCGGTTCGCGCCGTTCGACGTGGCGCTGCTGTTCGCCGGCGCCGCCCGGACGCCGCTGGTGGACGGCGACCTGACGCTGGGCAGCGCCGCGGCGGCGGAGGCCGCCGCGATCCTGCGCGCCCGGGAGGTCGTCCCGCTGCACTTCGAGGGCTGGACGCACTTCTCGCAGGGCCGCGACACCCTGACCGAGCCGTTCGCGTCGTTCCCCGCCGGGTTCCATCTCCTCGACCCGGGCCAGGAGATCACCTTGTAGCCGTCTATCTGGACATTGTCCAAGGTAAGGGTAGATTTCCGCCATGCAGCGTGTGGCGGCGGTCGTCCCGCGGGTGGCGCAGGCCGTCATCGCGATCGTGACGATCGGGTTCTTCTTCGGCGGGTTCGTCGGGATCATGACGTCGGAACTCCCGACGTCCCGGCGCGTCGTGCCGCTGCTCCTGCTCGCCGCGCTGCTCGTGCTGCACCTGCGCAACTGCGTGCGGCGGCTGGACGGCGGACGGCCCGCCGCGTGGCAGTTGACGCTGGCCGCCCAGGCCGTCCTGACGTTCGTCCCGATGATCTGGTACTCGTCGACCTGGTACGGCAACGTCGGGTTCCTGTGCGGCGCGGTGCTGCTGCTCGTCCGCCCCGGATGGCTCGCCTGGGCCGGGTTCGGCGCGGTGCTCGCGGCGGACCTGCCGCTGTCGCTGGCCGAGCGCCCGACGGTCGCCGAGGCCCTGTACTTCCTCATCGGGCAGGCCGCGTTCGTCGGCGTCGCCGTCTACGGCATGGCGCGGCTGGCCGACCTGGTCGCCGCGCTGGAGGAGACCCTCCAGGCCCTGCCCGCCGCGCGGGTCACGCAGGAGCGATTGGCGTTCACCCGGCGGCTGCAGGAGAACATCGGCGTCGCTCTGGCCGGGACGATCGAGCGCGGTGAGCACGCGCTCACGCTGATCGGGGAGCGCCCGGACGAGGCGCGCGACCTGCTGGACGACGGGGTGCGCGGCGCGCGGGCGGCCCTCGCCACGACCCGCCGCGTCGCCCACGAGTACCTCGCCCGGCTGGACGACCCGGCCGAGCCGGCGCGGGCGCGGACCGTCGCCGGGGACCTGACCACCCGCACGGTCGCGGTGCTCGGCGCCGCGACGCTCGGGCTGATGATCGTCCCGTATCCGCTGCGGTTCCTGGCGCGCGGCGATCACGCCGTCGGGTCGGCGGCGCTGTTCGTGCTGCTGCTCGCCGCATACATCGTGCTGTACGTGTACGGGTGCCTGCGGGCGTATGGGCGTCCGCTGGGCGCGGTGCAGCGGTACGGGGTCCTCGGCGGGCTGGTCGTCCTGACGTTCGCGCCGATGCCGTTCTACGGGCCGACGACCTGGGCCGTCCTGCCGTTCCTGCCGGGCGCGGCGGCGGCGCTGCTGGGGCGGCGGCTGCGGTGGCCGGTGGTCGCCGTGCTGGTCTGCCAGGACGTCCCGTTCGGCATCTGGGGCACCGCCCATTGGGGCACCGTCTACTTCATGGTCTGGACGGCCGAGCGCGCCGCCCTGGTGTACGGCATCGCGCGGATGGCCGGGTTCACCGCGACCCTGCAGGACGCGCGCGAGGAGACGGCCGCCGCGGCGGTCGTGGGGGAGCGGCTGCGGTTCTCCCGGGACCTGCACGACCTGCTCGGATACAGCCTGTCCACGGTCGTGGTGAAGAACGAGGTGGCCGCCCGGCTCGCGACCGCCAGGCCGGACGAGGCCCGCCGGCAGCTCGCGGAGGCGCTCGGCATGTCCCGCCAGGCGCTCGCCGACATGACCGGCGTGACCAGCGGTTACCGGGAGATGTCGGTCGCGGCGGAGGCCGGGGCGGCGCGCGCGACGCTCGCCGCGGTGGGCATCGAGGTCGCGCACGCGGTGGACGTCCCGGACCTGCCGGCGGACCTGGACACCGTCCTCGCCACCGTGCTGCGCGAGGGGGTCACGAACATCCTGCGGCACAGCCGGGCCACCCGCTGCTCGATCGAGGCGGCCGTCATCGACGGCGTCGCGCGGTTGCGGCTCACCAACGACGGGGTGGACGGGCCGCCCGCCCCCGACCCGGAACGGGCGGCCCAGGGCGGCATCGGGCTGCCCAGCCTGGCCGAGCGGGTGGCGGCCCGGGGTGGCGTGCTGACGGCGGAGCGGACCGGCGGTGGCTTCGTCCTCGGCGTGGAGACGCCCGTGCGCGCGGAACGCCCGGCCGAAGCCGCGACCCGCTGAGGCCGTCACGCGCGGCGGGTGAGGCCGCCGGCCCCGGGCATGCGGGGGCGGCGGCCTCGTTCGCGCGTCAGTACAGCTTGCGCTCCTGCCGCGGCAGGGTCACGTTCGACGGGCCGTGCCACGTGGCCTTCGGCTCGGGGACGTCCAGCGCGCTCATCCCGTCCTGCCCGGCGACGACCGGGAAGCGGATCGAGCTCGCCGACAGGTCGACGGTCACCGCGGCGCCGGTCGGCGTCTCGGTGTTGTTGTCGGCGTCGGTCCCGGCCAGGACCAGCGCGAGGCGGTGCCCCTTCTTCAGCTGGTACTCCTGGCTGAGCGTCTGCCAGCGGACGCTGTAGTACTTGCCGGGCTCGGCCGGCTTCGGGTCGCTCAGCGACGCGGCGTTCTGCACGTCCAGCCAGCCGCGCCCGACGACGTTCACCGGCGAGGTCACCGTGCTGACCTGCGTCTGCTTGTAGCAGGCGTCGTCGGCGGGGGTGCTCTCACCGTGGCAGTCCTCGGTGGTCAGCGTCTTGATCCCCGAACCCGCGCCGAGGTAGTCGACGCGGGTGTCGGTGCCGTAGTCGACCAGCAGCGCGGTCAGGTTCGCGGTCGGCTTGTCCAGCTTGACCGACAGCCGCACGTCCGGCGTGCCGGACAGCCGCCCGGTCTGCGGGAGCGGCCCCGACACGTACGCGAGCCGGAACGGCTTCGCGGTGGTCGGATCGGACACCATGTCGCCCTCGGTGTAGCCGGCGTTCTGCGGCCCGGCGGCGTCGGTGAACGACGCGGTCGTGCCCGCCGGGGCGCGCTGGTCGCCGAGGGAGCCGTCGGCGCGGGGCCGCAGGATGACGGTCTTCGCGTCGGCCGCCGGCCAGTCCGCCTGCGTGATCCACTGGTCCGGGCCGACCTCGATGTCGGCGCGCGGCTCCTTCAGCACGTCGTTGGGGACCTTCATCAGCTCGTGGTCGAACCACTTGTGCAGCGTGTTCACCCAGTCGTCGCGGCGGATGTCGAACGGGTCGACGTGGCCGCGCTGGTGCAGCCACACCTTGCGGGTGATGCCGCGCTGCGCGAGCGCCTGCCACCACTGCGCGAACTGGTTGTCCTTGACGTTCAGGTCGTTGACGCCGTGGCTGGCGAAGATGCTCGCGTGGACGGCGCCGACGTGCGTCACCGAACCGCGCAGGTAGTTCGCCGTCTTCCAGTAGGCGTTGTAGTTCCCGGTCGCGTCGTCCTCGCCCTTGTCGAGGCCGGCGTTGACGGCGGCGCACTTGGCGGGCGGGTCGGTGTCGACCACGTCGGCCAGGCCCGGCTGCTCGTCCGTCCAGTACTTCACGCCGTTCATCCGGCTGTAGTCGTACCAGCTGCTGATCGCGGAGATCGGGACGATCGTGTCCAGGCCCTGCACGCCGGTCGCGGCGACGCCGTTGGCCAGCGTCCCGTCGTACGACTTGCCGATCATGCCGGTGTGGCCGGTGGTCCAGGTCGCCTCGACCGGCGTGCCGTCCGGCTTGAACGCCTTGGCTCGGCCGTTGAGCCAGTCGACGACGGCCTTGCCGCCGAGCACGTCCGACGGGCCGCCGCTGACCGGGCAGCCGTCCGAGCGGGTCGTCCCGTCCATGTCGACGGCGAGGAACGCGTAGCCGCGCGGGACGAAGTAGTTGTCGTAGAACAGCGGGAACTTCACCGGGTTCCCGTCGGCGTCGTAGGTCTTGTGCTCGCTCTCGTTGCCGCGCCCGAGGTTGTCGTAGTACGGGCTCTCGTCCATGATGACCGGCACCTTGAGGCCCTGCTCGGTCTCCTTGGGCCGGATGATGTCGACGTTGACGCGGTCGGGCTTGCCGTCCTGGTCGCTGTCCACGCTGGACTGGACGTACACGTGCTCGCGGATCGCGTCCTTGTAGGAGAAGACCGGCTGCGTGACGCCGTCCTTCACCACGATCTTGGGGACGGTCCGGGCCATCGCCGTCGCGCCGCCGCCCGCCACGGCCGCCGCGGTGAGCGCGGCGAGCGCCGCCGTCCGCCGGGTCCGTCTCAGGGATCGCCTGGCCAACCCGCACCTCCGGGAAGTGAGCAAATGATCTCTACGGTGGCACAGGCTCCTCGCGGATCGGCGCCGGGTAAACGGCGCCGATCCGGCGAACTCCACCCTCATTTGGTCACAAACTGCCCTTGCGGTGCGGCGGTCCGCGCGTCGGCCGCGCCTCAGCCGGCCTTGGCCCGGTTCACCGCGGACAGCACGGCCTGCACGGACGCGGTGAGCACGGACGTGTCGCGGCCCGCGCCCCAGCAGGTCACGCCGTCGACGCGGCACTCGGCGTAGGCCACGGCGGGGGAGTCGTGGCCTGATTCGGTCGAGTGCTCGACGTACTGCAGCACGTCCACCTTCACCCCGGCGGAGGCCAGCGCGTCGGCGAGCGCCGCCAGCGGCCCGTTGCCCGAACCGGTGTACTCGCGCTCGCGGCCGTCCACCCGCAGCACGCCGGTGAAGTCGTGCCGTGCCGGGCCGGTGTGGGACGTCCGCCACTCGGTCAGCGCGACGGGGCCCGTCCGGTCGACGTACTCGGCGCGGAACAGCTCCCACAGCTCGCCGGCGGTGATCTCCTCGCCGCTGCCGTCCGTGGCCTGCTGGACGACCCGCGAGAACTCGATCTGGAGGCGGCGCGGCAGCTCCAGCCCGTAACCGGTGTGCAGCAGGTACGCGATGCCGCCCTTGCCCGACTGGCTGTTGACCCGGATGACCGCCTCGTAGCCGCGTCCCACGTCGGCGGGGTCGATCGGCAGGTACGGGACCTCCCACGGCGCCCGCTCCGCCGGGACGCCCAGCTCGGCGGCGCGCGCCGCGTGGTGCGCCATGCCCTTGGAGATCGCGTCCTGATGGGTGCCGGAGAACGCGGTGTACACCAGGTCGCCGCCATAGGGGTGCCGCTCGTGGACGGGCAGCCGGTTGCAGTGCTCGACGGTGCGCCGGATCTCGTCGATGTCGGCGAAGTCGATCCGCGGGTCGACGCCCTGCGCGTGCAGGTTCAGCGCGAGCGTGACCAGGTCGACGTTCCCCGTGCGCTCGCCGTTGCCGAACAGGCAGCCCTCGACCCTCTGCGCGCCGGCCAGCACCGCCAGCTCCGCGCAGGCCACGCCCGTCCCGCGGTCGTTGTGCGGATGGACCGACAGGATCACCGCGTCCCGCCGGGCCAGGTTCCGGTGCATGAACTCGATCTGGTCGGCGTACACGTTCGGCGTCGCGATCTCCACGGTCGCCGGCAGGTTCAGGATCACCGGACGGTCGTGCGAGGCGTCCCACAGCGCCGTGACCGCGTCGCACACCTCCAGCGCGTACTCCGGCTCGGTGAAGTTGAACGTCTCGGGCGAGAACTCGAACCGCACGCCCGGCCGCCCCTCCGCCAGGCGCGCCACGTCCGCCGCGCCGTCCAGGATCAGCGTGCGGACGCCGTCGCGGTCCTGCCTGAGCACGACGTCGCGCCACGTCGGCCCGGTCGCGGTGTACAGGTGGACGACCGCGCGCGGCATGCCCTCGATGGACGCGAACGTCCGCTCGATCAGCTCGCGGCGCGCGGGCGTGAACACCACCGGCGTCACGTCGTCGGGTACGGCACCCGAGGTGGCGAGGTGCCGCACGAAGTCGAAGTCGGTCTGGCTCGCCGACGGGTAGCCGACCTCGATCTCCTTGAACCCCATCGTCACGAAGAGGTCGAACATCCGGCGCTTGCGGGCCGGGTCCATCGGCTCGGCCAGCGCCTGGTTGCCGTCGCGCAGGTCGACCGGCACCCAGAGGGGCGCCCGCTCGATGCGCCGCGACGGCCACGTCCGCTCGACCTCGGGCACGGGCGAGGGGACCCGGTCGTGGGCCGACCGGTAGCGGTGCGACGGCATGGCGCTGCCGCGCTGCGGATTCCAGAAGGGCGCGCCGTCCGCGACGGAGCCGGACGGTGTGCGCAGGGTGGGGAACGTGGTGGCTGTGGGCTCGTTCAAGGCCGTGGTCCTCGCTGATCGCCGGACGACCGGCAGTACCGGACCCCGCGGCGGGGTGCCGGTCGGATCAGGCCCCGCCGCGGCGACCGAGAAGAAGGCCCCGCCACGACATGGCCGCCACTCTAACCACACCTCAGCTCCTCAGACAAGCTGAGTTCCTGTGGAGACGCTAGCGTAGGGGCACCGACCAGAAGGGAACACCGCGCATGCCGCTCGGCCCGCTCCGCCGCAGCCCGCTCGTCGAGCAGGCCGCCGAACGGCTCCGCGACCAGATCACCGGCGGCTCCTGGCCGGTCGGCACCCGGCTCCCCGGCGAGACCACGCTCGCCAGGGAACTCGGCGTCGGCCGCTCCACCGTCCGCGAGGCGCTGCGCGCCCTCGCCGGCGCCGGCCTCGTCCAGGCCCGCCAGGGTGCCGGCGTCTTCGTCACCGCGACCGAGCCCGACGAGGACTTCACCGCCCGGCTCCGCCGCGCCTCCGTCACCGACGTCTACGAGATCCGCATGATGATCGAGGTCCGCGCGACCGAGCTGGCCGCCGAGCGCCGCACCGACGCGGACCTCACCGCGCTCGACGCCGCCCTCGCCGCCCGCGACGAGGCGTTCGCCGGCCCGTCCCTGGAAGCGTTCCTGGACGCCGACATCGCCCTTCACGCCGCCGTGATCGCCGCCGCGCACAACCCCGTCCTGGTCGACCTGCACGCCGAGTTCGTCCCGGTCCTGCGCGCCGGCCTGCTCGACCTGGTCACCCTCGTCGACGTCCGCGCGTCCGACGAGGCGCACGGCCGGGCCGCGCACGCCGCCCTCGTCGAGGCGATCCGCGCCCGCGACCCCGGCACCGCCGGCCGCATCATCACCGCCGAACTCACCCAGACCCTCACCCGGCTGCAAGGCTCCCGCTGAGCAGGGGTGGGAGGTCGTTGTTGTGGACGATCGTCAGGCGGCGGGTGGGGCGGGTCAGGGCGACGTAGAGGTCCTGGCCGCCCTTCGGGGACTCGGCGAGCATGCCGGCGGGGTCGACGACGACGACCGAGTCGAACTCCAGGCCCTTCGCCTCCTCGGCGGTGAGCACCACGGTGGGGGAGTCGAGGGCCTCCGGCGTGGCGCCCACGGCGGCGTCCGGCAGGACGGCCAGGACGGACGCGTGCCGGGCCGCCGACGTGATCACCGCGAGGCGGCCCTCGTCGCCGTCGCCGAACCCGGCCAGCTCGTCGCGGACGAGGCCGGGCAGGGCGTCGACCGGCAGCGCGACCGCGCGGGGCGGCGGGCCGTCGTCGCGGACGGGCTCGGGCGGCGTCTGGTCCGGCGCGACGGCGGCGAGGACGTCGGAGGCGACCCGCATGATGGCGGCCGGCGTCCGGTAGTTGACCATCAGGCGCTGCTCGCGCCAGCGGCCCGGGACGTAGCGGTCGAGCATCTGCCCCCAGGTCGCGGCGCCCGCCGCGCTGCCGGTCTGCGCGATGTCGCCGACGACGGTGAGGGACCGGGTCGGGACGCGGCGCATCACCGTCCGCCAGGCCATCTCCGACAGCTCCTGCGCCTCGTCCACGATGACGTGGCCGTAGGCCCACTGGCGGTCGGCCATCGCGCGCTGCGCCGTGGTGAGGGGCGGGCCGCCGTCGCCGTGGCGCTCCGCCAGCTCGCTCGCGGAGATCAGGTCGCCGATGGGGATCATGTTGGTGCCGCCGGTCGACTGCATGACCTCGGCGGCGTAGCGCGCCTCCTCCGCGCGGGCCGCGTCGGCGGCGCGCCGGCGGGCCTTCTCGGCGGAGTCGTCCACGCCCAGGAGCTCGGCGGCCTCGTCCAGGAGGGGGACGTCCGGCACCGTCCACGGGGAGCCGGCCGGACGGTGCAGGAGGGCGCAGCCGGGAAGGCCGGCCTCGGCGCCGAGGCGGTCGAGGGCGTCCGGGGAAGCGAAGAGGTCGGTCAGGAGCCGCTCGGGCGTCAGCTCGGGCCACAGCTCGTCGAGGGCCTTGCGGACGGCCGGCTCCTGCCAGAGGGCCTCCTTGGCCAGGCGGAGGTCCGTCTCGTCCAGGAGCGGCCCGTCCTCGGCCTCGTCGAGGAGCTCCTGCAGCCAGGCCGGGTACCCGCCGGGGCCGGCGAGCTGCTCCAGGGGCTCGTCCATGATGCGCTCGTACTGCTCCGCCCGGTTCACGGCGAGCGCTTCCAGCATGTCGTGGACGAAGCGGCGCCGCTGGACGTTGTGGGGGAGGTGCAGGTCGCGGGCACGATCGCGGATCTGCTCGCACTTCTCCGCGTCCACGACGAGGGTGAGGCCGTCGGTGTCGATCCGGAAGCCGCCGGAGGGCGCGCGCTGCCGGTCGTGGACCGCGGCCCGCAGGAGGTCGGCCATGCGGCGGTCGCCCTTGAGGACGGCGACCTCGGGGGTGTCCCTCGCGGTCGCCTTCAGGCCGGGGTGGAGCTCGCCGACCGTGGCCAGCACGACGTCGGTCTCGCCGAGGCCGGGGAGCACCTGCTCGATGTAGCGCAGGAACGTCGCGTTCGGGCCGACGATGAGGACGCCGCGCCGCTCCAGCACGTCGCGGTGCGTGTAGAGGAGGTAGGCGGCGCGGTGCAGCGCGGCGACGGTCTTGCCGGTGCCCGGTCCGCCCTGCACGACGAGCACGCCCTGCAGGCCCGAGCGGATGACCTGGTCCTGCTCCTCCTGGATGGTCGCGACGACGTCGCTCATCCGGCCCGTCCGGCCGCGGCGCAGCGTGGCCAGCAGCGCGGCCTCGCCGACGATGCCGCGGCGCTCCGCCTCGTCCAGCCCCTCCAGGTCGAACACCTCGTCGTCCAGCCGGAGGACCTCCCGGTGCCGCAGGTGCAGGTGGCGGCGGCGGGCGAGCGTGCCGGGGGCGCCCGGCGTGGCGGTGTAGAACGGGCGGGCCGCCGCCGCGCGCCAGTCGATCAGGATCGGCTCGTGCTCCTCGTCGCGCAGCCCGATCCGGCCGATGTAGAAGGTGTCGCCGGGGCCGTCGGCGTCGGCGCGGTGGTCGATGCGGCCGAAGCAGAGCCCTTCCTCGACCCCGCTCAGCCGGGCCAGCCGGCGCGCGGCCTCGTCGGTGGCGACGGCGCTCTCCACCCGGGCCTGCAGCACGCCGCCGCCGCCCGCGGCCGGGCCCTCGCGCAGCGCCGTCTCGGCCTTGGCGCGCTCCTCGTCGAGCCGCTCGTACAGGCGGGTCACGTACTCCTGCTCGGTGCGCACGGCGGCCCGGCGGGCGGCCTCGCCGGCCTCCGCGCCGGCCGGCTTGACAGGTGCCGCTTGACGATGTCCCATGCCTCGGCTACACTCCTATTCATAGGGTGCGGTTTGTTGTGCGCAGTTCGTAAGCCGCCAGCTTATCACCCGCCCCTCCGTGCGTGCATGCGGGGCGCAAAAGATCATCTTTGTTGCGGCGGACGTCACCCGCGCGGTGCCTCCATGTCACCGGCCGCGGTGAGGCTTTCGGCGATCACCGCCGGAACCCCCGAAAGGTCACCGCCCCCATGGCCGAACTCGCACGCCCCCTGAGCAGGAGATCCTTCCTCGTCGCCGGCGGCCTGACGGCCGGCGTCCTCGCCGTCCCGGGCATCGCCGAGGCCGCCGCCCCCCGGCTGCGCACCGCGGCGCCCGGCGACCCGTTCACCCTCGGCGTCGCGTCCGGCGACCCGGCCCCCGACGGCTTCGTCCTGTGGACGCGGCTGGCCCTCGACCCGCACGCCGAGGACGGCCTCGGCGGCATGCCGGCCAAGTCCGTCCAGGTGAAGTGGGAGGTCGCCACCGACGAGAAGTTCAAGCGGATCGAGCGGCGCGGCACCGCCACCGCCCGTCCCGAGGCCGCGCACTCCGTGCACGTCGAGCTGAAGGGCCTGCGCCACGGGCGCGACTACTGGTACCGCTTCCGCACCGGCGACCACGTCTCGCCGGTCGGCCGCGCCCTCACCGCCCCGCGTACTGACTCGTTCGGGTCCGCCCTGACGATGGCCTTCGTCTCCTGCGCCCAGTACGAGCACGGCTACTTCACCTCGTACCGGCGGCTCGCCGAGGACCACCCCGACCTGGTCCTGCACCTGGGCGACTACCAGTACGAGTACAAGAAGGGCGTCTACAACAGCACGGGCGGCAACATCCGCGACCACGACGGCCCCGAGACGGTCACGCTGGCGAACTACCGGCAGCGGCACGCCCAGTACAAGTCCGACATCGACCTGCAGGCCGCGCACGCGGCCGCGCCGTGGCTCGTCGTCTTCGACGACCACGAGGTCGAGAACAACTGGGCCGGCTACATCCCGGAGGAGGGGTCCGACACCCCGACCTACGAGGCGTTCCGCGCCCGCCGCGCCGCCGCGTTCCAGGCCTACTACGAGAACATGCCGCTGCGCCGCTCCTCGATCCCGCACGGCCCGGACATCCAGATCTACCGGCGGGTCCGCTGGGGCAAGCTCGCCAACTTCCACATGCTCGACACCCGCCAGTTCCGCGACGACCAGGGCTGCGGCGACGGCTACAAGGACTGCCCCGAGGCCACCGACCCCAAGCGCAGCATCACCGGCGACGCGCAGGAGAAGTGGCTGCTCGACGGGTTCCGCAAGTCCGGCGCCCGCTGGGACGTCATCGGCCAGCAGGTCTTCTTCGCCCAGCGCGACAACACCGCCGGCCCGGTCAAGAAGACCTCGATGGACGCCTGGGACGGCTACGCCGCCTCCCGCGACCGCATCACCAAGGGCTGGGTGGACGCCGGCGTCCGCAACCCCGTCGTGCTCACCGGCGACGTCCACGCCCACTGGGCGAGCGACCTCAAGGCGAACTACGACGACCCGGACTCGGCGACGGTCGGCTCCGAGCTGGTGTGCTCGTCCATCAGCACCACCGGCGACGGCGCCGACTCCGACCCCGCGAGCCAGCCCTTCATCAAGATCAACCCGCATCTGAAGTTCTACAACAACCAGCGCGGCTACGTCCTGACGAAGATCGGCAAGGAGGAGATGAAGGCCGACTTCAAGACGGTCGCGTCCGTCCGGACGCAGGGCTCCCCGGTGTCGACCAAGGCGACGTTCGTCATCGAGGACCGCGTCCCCGGCGTCAAGCAGACCTACCTGCGCCCCTACGCCGCCCCGAAGATGACCGCGAAGTCCGACCAGTCCGTCATCGACCAGACCATCCGCAACGAGACCCAGCCCTGATCCCGGGCCCGCGCGGCCTCCGCGTCACCGATCGGCGCGGGGGCTGGTGGCGGGGCCGTTGAGAATGTCGTCGAGGTCGTAGGCGACCGGGACCTCCAGCTGCTCGTAGGTGCACGACCGGGGCGTCCGGTCGGGGCGCCAGTTGCGGAACCGGGCGGTGTGCCGGAACCGGTTGCCCTCCATCGCCTCGTAGGCCACCTCGACGACCAGGTCCGGGCGCAGCGCCACCCAGCTGAGGTCCTTCTTGCCCGTCCAGCGGGAGACGGCGCCGGGCATGCGGTCGGCGGTCGCCTCGGACTGCTGGGCCCACTCCGCCCACGGATGCCCGGACAGGTCCTGCATGCGGTAGGGCTCGAGCTCCTCGACCAACTCGGCGCGGCGCTTCATCGTGAACGAGGCCGCCACGCCGACGTGCTGCAGGGTGCCGTCGTCGTTGTAGAGGCCGAGCAGCAGCGACCCGACGATCGGCCCCGACTTGTGCCAGCGGAAGCCCGCCACCACGCAGTCGCAGGTGCGCTCGTGCTTGACCTTGAACAGCACCCGCTTGTCCGGCTGGTACTCGGTGTCGCGCGGTTTCGCGATCACGCCGTCGAGCCCGGCGCCCTCGAACTCCTGGAACCAGCGCTGCGCCAGGTCGTAGGAGTCGGACGCGGGCGTCACGTGGATCGGCGGCTTGGCGCCCGCCAGCGTCTCGACGAGCCGCCGCCGGCGCTCGCCGAGCGGCGTCTCCATGAGCGACTCGCCGCCGAGGGCGAGCAGGTCGAAGGCGATGAACGAGGCCGGCGTCTCCTCCGACAGCAGCTTGATCCGCGACGCGGCCGGGTGGATGCGCTGCTGCAGGGCCTCGAAGTCCAGGCGGGTCCCGCGCGGCAGGACGATCTCGCCGTCGACCACGCACCGCTCCGGCAGCTCCCGCTTCACCGCCTCGACGACCTCGGGGAAGTACCGGGTGAGCGGCTTCTCGCCGCGGCTGGACAGCTCGACCTCGTCGCCGTCGCGGAAGACGATGCAGCGGAAGCCGTCCCATTTCGGCTCGTAGAGCAGGTCGCCCTGGGGCATGGTCTTGACGGCCTTGGCCAGCATCGGCGGCAGCGGCGGGCTGATCGGCAGGTCCATGCCCCCATCTTGCGCCCCGGCACCGACAAAACGGAGCACCGGGGTCTCGATAACCTGCAGGTCATGCGTCGTCTGCTGCCCGAGCCCACCGTCGATGGCGTCGATCCGTACGAGGCGTACGGCGACGCGCCCGGCCTGCGGATCGGCATGGTGATGAGCGCCGACGGATCGGTCACCGACGCCGAGGGCTGGACGGACGGCCTCGGCGGCGACGCCGACTTCCGGGTGTTCCGGACGCTCCGGGCGCTCGCCGGCGCGATCCTCGTCGGCGCCGCGACCGCCCGCACCGGACGTCTCGGGCCCGCCCGCCTACGCGAGGACCTGCGCGCGCGCCGGGGCGGCCCGCCCGCGCCCATCGTCGTGGTGAGCCGCTCCCTGGACCTCGACTGGACACTGCCGCTGTTCACGGAGGCCGAGACCCCGACCATCGTGGTGACGTCGGAGCGCGCGGGAGATCGGGTCCCGCCGGGGATCCCGGTGGTGGCGGCGGGCGAGGACGACATCGACCTGCCCGAAGCCGTCCGCGCCCTGCGCGAGGACCTCGGCCACGAGCATCTGCTGTGCGAGGGCGGGCCGTCCCTGGCGACCGCGCTCATCCGGGCATCGCTGGTGGACGAGCTGTGCCTCAACATCGCGCCCGCCCTGCTCGGTAGCCCGCGTCACACGCGCATGCTCGGCGTGCTCGACGCCGAGGTGCCCGTCGAGCCCGCCGCCGTCTACCTGGACGAGGGCGTCCTGTTCGTCCGTTACCGGCTGCGCGCGTAGCGGAGGAACAGGAACTCGTCCTCCTCCAGCGCGTGCTCGAGACGGAACTCCGGCGGGACCGGGACCGGCGGCCCGTTCAGGATCCGCGTCGGGTGCCCGGCGAGCAGCATCGGGCTCAGCGTCAGGCACAGCTCGTCCAGCAGACCGGCCCCCACGATCTGTGCCAGCACCCCCGGACCGCCCTCGCACAGCAGCCGCCGGAAGCCCCGCGACTCCAGCTCCCGGACGGCGACGGCGAAGTCGAGCGAGTCCTCGCCCGCGATGATGACGTCCGCGCGCTCCTTCGCCAGGCGCAGCCGCTCCGGATCGGCGGTCGCGGTGGCGAGCACGATCGTCGGGACGACGGCCTCGGTGAACAGGGGCGCGTCGAAGTCCAGGTCGAGGGTGCGGGACACGACCGCGAGCGGCGGTACCGGGGGCCGCCCCTCCCGCACGCCGTTCCAGCTGTCGCGCGGCTTGACCGGCCCGTAGCTCTCGGCCCGGACCGTCTGGGCGCCGACGATGACCGCGTCGGCGAGGCCGCGCAGCAGCAGGAACAGCTCCTGGTCGGCGGGGTTGCCGAGCCCTCCGCTGCGCTCCTCGCGCTGCGCCGCCCCGTCGAGGCTGGCGACCATGTTGGCGCGCAGCCACGTCCCGCCGCTCGGCGGGTAGGCGTAGCGCTCGGCGAGGTCGACCGGTTCCGGGGATGGCGTCAGGGTCCGCATAGAAGTCACAAGTTACTGCACCGCGGGCAAGGCCGACCTGCCCCTTTCGCTTACGCAGCGTACGGCAATATGCACGAATCCGTCATGACGCGGCGGCCGGCACGCGACACTTGGTCCTGGGACGGACCGTAGAACTGCACCGAAAGGAGCGGGGGGTGGAGTTCGCCGCACTTGCCGCGTGGGTCCTCGCCGCCACGGCCGGCGGCTACCTGCTGATCAAATGGCTGACGAGCGGGGGGCGGGGCACGAAGGTGACCCGGTTCCCGGTCCTGGTGGTCATCGGCCATCCGCTGGCCGCCGTGCTGGGGCTCTGCGTCTGGATCGGCTACCTGGTGACCGCGAGCGCCGCCTACGCCTGGGTCGCGTTCGCCGCGCTGCTGGTCGTCATCCTGCAGGGGTTCATGCTGCTGACGCGCTGGCTCGTCGGGGGAGGCGGCCGGCACGCGCGCGGCCGCGACCAGACGTTCCCGGCCGCCGCCGTGGCCTTCCACGGACTGATCGCGGTCACGACGTTCGTCCTGGTCTTCCTCACCGCCATGGAGGTGAGTCGAACCTGAGGGAGCGGAACCGGACCTAGGGACTAGCCCCGCTTCAGCACCGCCAGGGAGCGGGCGGGGAGGGCGATCTCGTCGCGGGCCTTGACGCGGGGGCGCTCGCCCACGGCGGCGGGGTCGGCGGTGTCCAGCACGAACTCCCAGCGCTCGCCGTACTCGGCGCCGGGAAGGGCGAACTCGACGGCGTCGGACCCGGCGTTGACCAGCAGCAGGAACGAGTCGTCGCGGACGCGGCGGCCGCGCGGGTCGGGCTCGGTGATCGCGTCGCCGTTGAGGAACACGCCGAGGGACTTGGCGAAGCCGACGTTCCAGTCCTGGTCGGTCATGCTCTCGCCGGCGGGGGTGAGCCAGGCGATGTCGGCGGCGGCGCCGGTGCCGGTCCCGGTGAAGAAGCGGCGGCGCCGGAACACCGGGTGGTCGTGCCGCAGCCGCGACAGGATCCGGATGAACTCCATGTCGCCGGGGTCGTCCCAGTGCACCCACGCCAGCTCGTTGTCCTGGCAGTAGGCGTTGTTGTTGCCGCGCTGGGTGCGGCCCAGCTCGTCGCCGTGCAGCAGCATCGGGACGCCCTGCGACAGGAACAGGGTGGCCAGGTAGTTGCGGCGCTGGCGGGCCCGCAGCTCCAGCACGCCGGGGTCGCGGGTGGGGCCTTCCTCGCCGCAGTTCCAGGACCGGTTGTCGTCGGTGCCGTCGCGGTTGGCCTCGTTGTTGGCCTCGTTGTGCTTGTGGTCGTAGGACACGAGGTCGGTCAGCGTGAACCCGTCGTGGCAGGTCACGAAGTTGATGGACGCGAACGGGCGGCGCGCGCTGTGCTCGTACAGGTCGGAGGAGCCGGTCAGCCGGGACGCGAACTCCGGCATCGTCGCGTACGAGCCGCGCCAGAAGTCGCGGACGGTGTCGCGGTACTTGCCGTTCCACTCCGTCCACAGCGGCGGGAAGTTGCCGACCTGGTAGCCGCCCTCGCCGACGTCCCACGGCTCGGCGATCAGCTTCACCTGCGAGACGACCGGGTCCTGCTGGACGAGGTCGAAGAACGCGGCGAGCCGGTCGACGTCGTGCAGCTCGCGGGCCAGCGCGGACGCGAGGTCGAACCGGAACCCGTCGACGTGCATCTCCAGGATCCAGTAGCGCAGCGAGTCCATGATGAGCTGCAGCGCGTGCGGGTTGCGGACGTTGAGGGAGTTGCCGCAGCCGGTGTAGTCGAGGTGGTAGCGCTTGTCGTCGTCGCGCAGCCGGTAGTAGGACGCGTTGTCGATGCCGCGGAACGACAGCGTCGGCCCGAGGTGGTCGCCCTCCGCGGTGTGGTTGTAGACGACGTCCAGGATGACCTCGATGCCCGCCTCGTGCAGGGCGCGGACCATCGCCTTGAACTCCAGCACCTGCTCGCCGGCCTGCCCGGAGGAGCTGTAGGCGTTGTGCGGGGCGAAGAACCCGATCGTGTTGTAGCCCCAGTAGTTGTCCAGGCCGCGCGCCACCAGCGCGTGCTCGGGGATCGACTGGTGCACCGGCATCAGCTCGACGGCCGTCACACCGAGGTCGACGAGGTGGTCGACCATCACCGGATGGCCGAGGCCCGCGTAGGTGCCGCGCTGCTCCTCCGGGATGCCCGGATGCAGCTTCGTCAGGCCCTTGACGTGCGCCTCGTAGATGACGCTCTCGTGGTACGGGACGCGCGGCGGCCGGTCGTCGCCCCAGTCGAAGAACGGGTTGATGACGACGTTCTTCGGCATGTACGGGGCGCTGTCGTCCTCGTTCAGCGCGTCCGGGTCGGCGAAGCGGTAGGAGAACAGCGACTCGTGCCAGCGGACCTCGCCGTCGACGGCCTTGCCGTACGGGTCCAGCAGCAGCTTCGCCGGGTTGCAGCGGTCCCCGTCGCGCGGGCTGAACGGCCCGTGCACCCGGTAGCCGTAGCGCTGCCCGGGCCCGACGCCGGGCAGGTACCCGTGCCAGACGAACCCGTCCACCTCGGGCAGCTCCCGCCGGGTCTCGGTCCCGTCGGCGTCGAACAGGCACAGCTCGACCCGCCGGGCCACCTCCGAGAACAGCGCGAAGTTCGTGCCGGTGCCGTCCCAGGTGGCGCCCAGCGGGTAAGGATCCCCGGGCCAGACCTCCCGCATGTGCTCCCTCTCGTCGACCGACCGATGCCGCCTGCCCCGCAGCGCGTTCCCCGTCGATTCTGGCTTACTCACGCCTTTCCCGCCCGCCACGACCCGATATCAGAGTGTCACGGCGCCGGTTCCGCGCCGGGCGGGCGCCAGATCGTCTCTCCGTCGGCGGTCTCGCCGGTGGGGCGCAGCCCGAGGCGGGACGCGACGGCCGCCGACGCCCGGTTGTCCGGGTGGATCGCCGCGGTGATCGCGGTGATGCCGTGCCCGGTGAGCCATCCGGCCAGCGCGCGGGCGGCCTCGGTGGCGAAGCCGAACCCCTGGTACGGCATGCCGATCACCCAGGCGACCGAGGCCTGCGGCCCGCCCGCCGCGGGGGTGACGGTCGCCTGGACGTAGCCGACGGCCTGCCTGTCGCGGACGCGCCGGACGATCCAGTTGAGCCAGTACTCCTGGTGGAAGGGCGCGGGCCCGGCGACGAGGTGCTCGTAGCGGGCGCGCAGCTCGTCGAGGGTGAGCGGCTCACCGCCGATGTAGGTGTGCAGGCGCGGGTCGTCCAGGACCGGGGCCATCTCGTCGGCATGGTGGACCGCCAGCGGCTCCAGGACGAGGCGCTGGGTCCGGATGGTCTCGGCGATCGGCCCGTACACCCGCCGATCGTATGCCCTGCCGCCGGATCGTGCCCCGTTCAGCCGCGCCCGGCCGCCAGGCGCCGCGTCCAGGTCCCGGCGGGATGCTGGGACGGGGCGAGCCACAGCCACGGCTGGGAGTGCCGGAACGGCAGGTCGGTGCCGGGCTGCCAGGGGAACAGGCCCTCGGCGTTGGGCCAGACGACCTGCAGGATCGGCAGCGGCGGGCGGCGGTAGAAGGCGACGGCGCCGCGGAACGGTCCCTCGTACCAGCGCGGGTCGACGGTGCGGAACGCGGCGGTCTGGCCGCGGACGGCGCCGTCGCGGCGCTCGCCGTCGGCGGGCGGGCGGCCTCCCGCCGCCTCCCGGCCGAGGGCGTTGAGCACCTCCTCGGTCTCGTACACGTCGCCGCCGAACAGCGCCAGCTCGGGCGCGCGGTGGCTGTGCCACAGGCCGATCGTGTACGCCCAGCCGGGGCCGTCGGCGTCGGACTGGACCAGGACGACGCTCCACCCGTACTGGGTGACGTGCACGATGGTGCGGAGCTGGAAGTTGTCCAGGCTGTCGCGGTCGCCGTAGTCGTGACAGATCACGCACGTGCACGAGGGGCGATCGTCGGACATGCCGCCAGCTTACGATCATTTCGTCCGCCGGTCCGCCCGTGCGCGGGCGAACCGGCGACGGTCCCCGTTACGTCCTACCGAAGGGTCGGCAGGGTGAGCGCGCCGGGGTCGGCGGGGCCGGTGCGGACGGTGACCGGCAGCACGTTCCGGTTGCCCAGGTAGGACAGGTCGCTGGAGGCGATGGCGACGCGCAGCCGGTGCCCCTTGGCGAACCGGTGCACGATCGAGGGCAGCTGGACGGTCAGCGGCTTGCGGACGTCGGCGACCCGCACGGGCGAGACGAGCCGGTGGACGAGCGACACCGAGCCGTCCGGCGCGACGTCGTACAGCTTGGCGAACAGGATGAGGCGGCCGTTGACGCCGGACCGCTGCGACCGGACGGCGGCGGGGGAGTCCAGCCGGACCTTCAGGGTGGGGGAGCCGGCCACGTCGGTGTCGGCGGCGAGCGGGGCGCCCGTCCAGGCGACGTAGGTGCCGGGGGTGTCGGCGGGCGCGACGTCGTCCAGGCCGAGGGCGCCCTGCACGGCGGAGACCTCGGAGAACGACGTGGGGATCCACGGCAGGTTGCCGTAGCTCGCGCTGCCCGCCACCACGGACTTCCGGTCGCCGACCAGCTTGTCCTTGCCGGACAGGTAGAGCGTCTGCGGCCGGGCGGCGGCGGTGCCGTACGCGGGCGCGGCGTTGCCCTGGTACTTCACCCACGGGCGGAAGTACGCGAACGCCGGTCCGGTGCCGGTGGAGCGGCCCTTGAGGTAGTGGTCGAACCAGGCGGCGACGCGCTGCCCGATGTAGCTGCCGGACGGGTCGGCGAGGTCGCCGTCACCGGGCACCTGCCCGCCGCTGTGCCCCGACGACTGCCAGATCATCTTCACGGGGGTGTGCTGCGCGGCGAGCTGCCGGTACGTGGCGGTGCCCTCCTGCAGGTCGAAGAGGCTGTCGGTCTCGCCCTGCACGACCAGCGTCGGCACCGTGATCTTCGGCATGTAGGACGCGACGGACGCGGCCTTCATGTACGCCATGCTCGCGGGCTGCGGGACGCCGAAGACCAGGCTCTCGCCGACGGCCTGGCACAGGATCGTCGGGAAGTTCGGGCAGCCGACCAGCCGGCCCGGGTCGACCTGGCCGTTGGTGAGCCCGGCGGACACGCCCTCGCCGAAGAACCCGAGCGCCCAGACGAGCTTGGTGACGCCCGGGTCGGTGCTCAGCTTCCCGTCCACCAGCTGGTTGTTGGGCGCGAGCGAGTACCGCAGGTCCCGCCAGGTGATCATCGGGACGATCGTGTCGATGCGGCGGTCGACGCCGGCGGCGGCGAACTGGATCTGCCCGCCGTAGGAGCCGCCGACCATGCCGACGCGCGGGTCCCCGGCGGCGTCGAGCTTCACCGCGTTCAGCCTCGTCCCGTCCTTGGCGGCCTTCTTCCCGGCGAGGAAGTCGACCAGCTGGCTCGCGGCCGCGCCGTCCCAGTCGGGGTGGTCGAGGGTGATGCGGCAGCCGCTGCCGCCGAAGCCGAGGCCGGAATAGGACAGCACGGCGTAGCCGCGCTGCGCGTAGGTCCTGGCGAACCCGGCCTGGTCGTCCTTGGAGCCGCCGAAGCCGTTGGTGGTCAGGACGGCCGGCACCCGGTTCGCGGCGGACGCCCCGGACGGCAGGTAGAGGTCGCCGACGACGTCGCAGTGCTGGTCGTGCTTCGGGCCGACCGCGACGTCGAAGTGCAGCGTCTTCATCGTGGAGGCGTCGGCCGCGCGGGCGGGCAGGGCGCTGACGCCGCCGGCCGCGGCGAGTGCGGCCAGCGAGGTGGACAGGACGGCGCGGCGGCGCGGCATGGGGCGGCTCCGGGACCAAGGGGGGAACAGGGGGCTGATCTTTACTACCGTCTGGTAAGACGGCTGTCCAGATGCGAACGTGAAGTTTCTTCGGACCCGCTCGCGCGGCGCGTCCGGCCGCGCCCTGCGGCGGGGCGCGGCGGGG
>NZ_BAAAMR010000136.1:0-23322 GCF_039529375.1 Actinomadura napierensis | reverse complement strand
GAGGAACAACACCGCACCTCACCACCGACCGGCTGACCCATCTCACCCCAGGTGGCCGTGAAACGGGGGGAACCTCATCGGTGATGAGCTCCTCCACACGGTCGAGGTCCACTTCGCCCAGCCGCAGCATGACCTGTGGCGTTCCGTCGTAGGCGGGGGTGGTGAAGAAGCGTTCCGGCTCACCGAGCAGCAACGCCTGCTTCTCTGCCTCGTCGCCGACGTACAGGACGGCGATGTCGGTCCGGATGACGCGCGGCTTACCCGGTCTGCGCATGACGGGCCTCGGCGGGTACAGGTGCTTGCGCTTCAGCCTGAGGTCATGGGGCGAGGATTGCTGTTTGGGCTGCGGCGGCGAGGATGCTTTGGGCTCGGAGCGGGAGGCCGAGACGGTTCCAGTGGAAGATGACGTGGTGCGCGAGGACCTGGCGTAGACCCCGCTGGAGCGCGCCGACGCGAGCTGATGCGCCGAGGGCCGCTCCAGCGCGGTGAAAGGCGGCGGCCCATTCAGCTGCGAAGGCCAGCGAACCGGCCCCGCCGAGCAATGAGCCGTCCGGGTGGATGTCGGCGGACATCAGCTGCCTGAAGCTTTCGGCCATTGGCCGGAGGCGCTCCGGGGACACGTCGGTGAGGGCCGGGCGTCCCTGAGCGACACGGTGCCAGGCGTCTCCTTGTTCGTACCATTCGAGTCCGGCGGCCTGAAACAGGACGCTGCACAGGAGGATCGATACTTCGCGGCGGCCGAGTCGTTCTCGGTTAGTGGGAAGGGTGGCCAGGATGGCGTGGCTGTCGGCGCTGAACAGTTCGTGAGCGGTGGTCATGCCGTCGGGGCCGCCGAACGCGGCTGTCTCGGGTTCGTAGACGCCCTCACACCAGCGGCGGATGTGGCCGGCGGCGGCGAGTTCGTTCAGCGCTTTGATGAGATCGGGCGGTTGATGGGACGTTCCTTTGCGGAGCCGCAGCCTCCAGCACGGATGTTTGCGGATGAACCACCATTCGGTGATCGAGGCGTTGGCCTCGATGGGGTGCAACAGCGGGACAAGGTGCTCAATTGCTGTTTCTTCAGCGCTGGACCAGTCGGAGAATTCGATCAAGAACTGGCACCAGTCAGAGCCGCGTTGTTGCTGGTGGAGCGCTTCGCGGCCTGCGCGCCGGTAGGCCTCGACAGCTGTGGCCAAGAGGGCCGGTTGCAGCTGGAAGCAACCGGCGACGTGGCCGAGCGGCGTTCCGGCCAGGACGTGCAGGACAGCGCCCTCCGTCTGCTGGATCGGCGGGTGCGCTGCCGTGCCGGTCGCGTGCCCCGTCATCTCAGGGATTTCGGTGAAGGGCCGGTTCAGTCGATCAGGAGGCATGCGTCCCATCCGGAGATCGGCGGTGCGTCGAGCGAGGCTGTGTGGAGCGCGAGGATGGTGCCGGCACTGCCGTCCAAGAGACTCGGGTCGGCTCCGTCCGCAGGGACGGCATGTTCGACGAGCGTGTCGGCCAGTCGTGGGAGGATGGCGGTGAATCGCGGAGTGGTCGCGTCGCGGGCGGCGCGCCACGCGCTCTGATAGACGCCGGCCCAGCCGTGGCAGAGGCCGGCGCTGCCGAGCTTGGACGTCTGGGCCGGGTCGGTGAGGCATCCGTAGAAGGCATCTTCGTAGAAGCGTTGCCGGGTTGGGTCGGCGGTGGCGATGGCGGCGAGTTGTCCGGCGCGGGCAATGCCGGGTGTGCCGTAGCACCAGCTCGGTCGTGCGGAGCCGCGCTGGCTGCTCCGGCCGGTATGCAGGTCGTTTCGGCTGATGTGCTCGGGCCACCAGGGGCCGGTGGCGCTGTCCTGCCACCAGCTGTCGAGCCAGGCGAGGATGGTAGCGACGGCCTCGCAGTGGCCGTCGACGGTGACGTGGTGGCGGGCGGCCTGGCTGAGTAGCAGCAGCGGTCCGGTGATGCCGTGGGCGACGCCGAGGTTGGCGTGGCCACCAGGGTGGTGGCCGGTGGATGTTCGCCCGTGGGGGTCGTGGTGAACCCACCAGCCGGGGAGCTCGCCGCCGTCGACCCGCAGAGGCCGGGTGAGCGCGACGATATAGGCCAGGAGGCGTTCGAGGGCGCTGCTGTGCGGAGAGCTGTGCAGCAGGTACACGCCGATGCCGGTCAGCCCGTAGAACAGGTCGTATTCGCCGAAGGTCGGGAGATCGCCGCGGCTGATGCGAGCCATGGCCGTTCGTACACGCCGGTGAGCGAGCTGGTGAATGTGACGGTCGAGCGTCGTGAGGGCGTGGGTGTAGCGGCCATCGCTGCAGGTGGCGGCAGTGAGCATGAAGGCGATGGCGGGCGCGCCGAGAAACAGCCCGGTGCTGTCGGCTGCGCTGATGTCGGTGGCGGTCGCGTGCTTGATCCAGGTGTGGGCTCGGCGCCACGTTCCCGCGTGGGTGTGGGCGCGTTCGATGTGCGCGAGGGCGATACCGGCGGTGCCCTTGGCGAGCGACTGGGCCATCCACGGCTCTTCTGCGGAAGGGACAGCAAGGAGCTGGGCGAGCTGGTCTGCGCGGTCGGCGGCCTTGCTCTGGAGCAGGGCCGGCGAGGTCACTGCGTGCTCCGGGCGAGGGCCAGGTGGCGCAGCGCAATGGAACGGGCGAGGTGCCCGGTAAGGCGTTCGAGATCAGGGTCGACGCCCACCGCACGCATGTGGTGCTGATGCAGCAGGGACCGAAGGACCGTCAGTGGATCGCGCTGAACTTCAAGCGCGGCTCGGTAGGTTGCCAGAGCGGTACGACGTTGCTGCCAAGCGGCCGCGAGACATGGCCGTGCTGGGAGCTGTGTCCTTGCCGCCGTCTTGCCGCAGGGATCGTTGCTGTGGGTGGTCAGGTCGATGGCTTGATCACGCAGGTCTCGATCGATCGGATCGTGTTCGCGCGGCAGATGTCGGATCAGCCATTCGATTCCCTCCTCGGGCGACGCGGCGAAGGCGACCGTTAGATCGACCATGCTGGCTGCGGCGAGGGCAGCAGGCCGCGCTTCCGATTGATCTGCGATCTCGATCTGCGCGAGTGCCGCGGCGGAGTCGGCGCAGAAGACGGCCTGGGCGGCGTCCATCGCGGCGCCGTCTCCGAACCGTCCTGTCTGAGGTTGGTAGGTGGCCAAGGTCATCCCGGAGATCAGCCGCCGACGTTGTAGGCATTGCGCCCAATCGCGGAAGGCTTCGGCGACCTGCCCGTACATGGCGGCGTCGGGTAGCCGCACGTACAGCGCAAGGTATTGGTCGCTCGCGGGGTCAGCCAGGCGGCGGTGCCGGCGGAACCACCATTGCGGGCACGGCGCTATGGCTTGAAGCAGCTCCGGCAGGCACGTGATCAAGATTTCGTCGTAGCGCAACGGATGCGCGTGGACCCGGGCGTGGAGGATCGTCGAGCGCCCTGGCATGTGGGCGGGCTCGGTGATGACGATGCTTGCGGCTCGTGCAGGCAGCGGTTCTGTCGCAGCGGGCTCGACCAGGGAGAACGGCAGGAGCAGTTCGTGGGCGCGGCCGATCCACGCCAGGTCGTCCGTGGAGGCGGTCTCGCGAAGTTCGAGTCGGCGGGCGCCGTCCAGCCGGGTGCGGAGCACGGCCCGGTGGACGGGATGGGCGAGGTCCAGAGGCAGCCGTTGGCCGCCATCGACCATCGCCACGCGGTCACCGACGCGGAACCTGCTCTGCCAGGCCCGGAGCCCGCTCTCCCATTCGGGCATGCCGACATTGCGCCCGGGAAGGTCGGCGCAGGTGAGCAGCCAGCGAGCCGGGGCGAGGACGGTGCGTTTGTAGCGCACTCTCGGCAGGTACGGCAGGCGCGACGCGGCCCCGAAGTCGAACGCCTTGTACACCCCGCAACGGGCGGTGGTGATCTCGGCGAGGAACCGGGCCAGCGGCGGGGTGTGCACGCCGGCTTCGAGCGCGTGGACGACCCGGGGTTCGACGCGTCGGCCGGTCGAGAGCTGGAGGAGGAAGAACTGCCGGGCGTCCGCGGTGACCGCCAGATCGTCGAGCCCGATGGCCTTGTATCGGTCGGCTCGGTGCTCGGACAAGGTGATGACGTGCGGCAGCAGTCGCGAGGTGCGGGCGACGTTGTCGTTGCGCCGTCGCCGTGGAGCGAAGGACTGCTGTGCGCTGATCGCCCCGGCATCGGCGGATCGGTAGCTGGCTTCGAGCTGGTTTCGGTGCGGCTCGGGCATCAGGTGAGCGAAGCGTCCGGCCATGCTGCTGCCGGGACGGGGCGTTCCGGTGACCACGAGGCGGAACCAACCGCGCGCTATCGCATCCACCGATCTCGCGTGAATCTCCAAGGCCAGCTCCGCGCGGGGCACGGGGATGATCTCGTCGTCATCTCCGACCGACAACTCTTCGATGAGCGGCTCAGAAAGGACGATCTCATCACGCCCGTCCAGCAACGCCTCCTGGACGAGGTTGAGAAGCTTCTCGTCACGGTCGGTCAGCAGTCGGGAGGCAGGGCTGTATGACGAGCCGAGGTATTCGGCGGGCAGACCGAGACCGCTGTCGGCGACCAGGTCGTTCACGGGCACGACCGCGCCGGCGCCGTAGTGTTCGCGGAATCGGCCGTGGTAGTCACGCCAGTGCTTGTATCCGAAGGGATGGGGCGTCAGCCGGTACAGCACACTCATGGCGTCTTGCGCTGTGACGGCCACCTGCTCGGGAATCTGTACTTGGCAATCGAGGCCGGTGTCGATAACGAGCGGTACGGGGGCGGCGTCACTGAGCCGCCGCATCTCTCCCAGCAGCTGAGTTCTCGAACGCCAAGGCTCCGCGGGAGTCTGGCGGTCGAGCTCTGCTTGGATCTCGTACAGACGCTTCACCATGTCCGCGATGTCGGCGATGGTCTCAGCGCTGACGGCACGGAGTTCGTCACAGAGGTGGGCCAGCGCGTCCAACCGGGTCATCGGAGCCCACAGGCTGCTGATCAGGACGTTCTGTGAGACCAGCCCGGTGAGCATCGCTTCGATCCGCGCAACGCCGGAGGCCGGAAAGCAGGCAGTGAGGTGGTCGCACAGGTCGCTGAATCGCGTTGGCCGGCGGGCGGCTTCGAGTGCGGCCGCCAGGGGTCGGGTGTGACGGACGGACGTTTCGATCGGTGCGAGTTGGTCGGTACGCCCGTCTCCGGGAGCTCCGGGGATCACGAACCGGTCGCCGCGCACCTGCCCGGCGTCGTTGGCGACGACGGGCAGACGCCGCAGCAGGTCGGAGCATTGGTGAAGGCGGGTGATGATGTCGGCCAGCCAGTCGGCGTCGGCTCGCGCAGTCGTCAGGTGCTCTGTCCCTAACGACACACCGGCGCCGTCCCCGATCGCGACCGGGGCGACGCCGGCGAACAGGCCGAAGGGAGTCGGGCGTCGCTGCCAGCGCAGCAGATAGGACGCCACCGACAGCACGACGCGCCGCACCCGCCGCTGCTCCCGGCACTTGCCGCTCAACACGTCCTGGATACGGCCGACCAGCGCTGGGCTGGCCGCCTCCAGAGCGTCACGAAAGCTCTGTTCGCGCCACACATCGGCAAGCCAGTCACGACCCTGCGTCGGGGCATCTTCACCGAAGAGCTGCAGGTCGCGCGGCAATTCAGCGATGGCCTCAGGAGCTGTGGTGGCGCGCAGCAGTGCGCCAGGCTGCCAGCGATATGCGGGGGTTCTGGACGCCATGAGTCGCCTCCGTGGCCGCGTCCGCGTGCCGGGGCCGGGGTGCACCAGGCGGGGGCTCCGGGGCACCCCGGCGGTCACCGGGCGGTTAGAACGGGTCGTCGATGTAGGAGTTGCAGGCGCTGCCCTGGCAGGTCGAGCCGCACCCGTCGCCGGTGTCGCACATCAGCTTGCCGTTGGGGTGGGCGGCGACCACGACGCGTATGTCCAGCTCGAACTCGTCGTCAATGCGGTCGCCCAGGGCCGGGGCGGCCAGGGTCATGGGGGACGCGGTGATACCGGGCTGCGGCATCTGGATCACTCTCCTTGTGCAGTAGGGGTGTGTGGAACGACCTGGTCGCCGGTAGAAGGAGCCGCGGACCAGGAGAGGACGACCCGGCTGTGGCGTTTGTCGACGACGCGGCCCGTGGGCAGGCGATCATCCGGTGTGCCGGCCGGATGCACCTCGATGCGGGGGCCTGGCCCCCCGCGCTGCTCCTGGTCCCATACGCGCACCTGTGCGGCCACGATCTCGGCCAGCCGGGGTCCGTTGGGTCCGAAGGCGTGTGCGCCGAACTCGACCGTCTGCGGGTCGGTGGTGGGACGTGTCGTGAGGTAGGCGAACCCGCCATCGTCGACGGTGGCCATGGAGAACCACTTGTTGCTCGGCGAGACGAGCCCGGTGTCCAGGTCCGGATTCACGGCCATGATGCAGAAGCCGGGCAACACGGTAGCGAGGAACAGCTGCAGGGTGTCGAACGACTCTTGCCGCCCGACCCGCACCCCGGTCCAGCTCTCCGCGCGAGGAGTGCGCACCGCGTTGTCGAGCCGGCTCGGTTCGAGCGGGAGACCGTCGTCGAAACGCAGGGCGATCTCGCCGGTCCCAGTGACCAGCAACTGCTGCTCTTGGTGGACACCGGCGCCTTGCATGGGCACGAACCCGCACACCTGTCCGGACGCGCCGACCAGATGGTCATTGAGGCGGTCGAACGCGATGGAGCGGGTCAGCCCCTTGATCCGCAGCGGCACCACCAGTCGTCCCGCCGGTGCCAGCTGGGTGGTCCAGGCGGGCGGGATGTCCCAGGCTCCAACGGTGACCAGGATGCGGTCGTAAGGCGCCGACGCCGCGACACCGGCCTCGGCATCGCCTGTGACGACGTGGACACTTCCGTAGCCGCCTTCGGCCAGCAGCCGTTCGGCTCGGGCTGTGACATCCGGGTCGATGTCGATGGTCGTAACGTCGCCGCCCTCACCGACCAACTCGGCGAGCAGCGCAGCGTTGTATCCACCCGATCCGATCTCCAAGATCCGCATGCCGGCGCTGATCTCGGCCCGCTCCAGCATCATCGCCTGGATCTGCGGCGCGGACACCGAGCTGGTGATGACCTCGTGCTCGTCCTTCTTGGTGAACACGGCCTTGTAGGCGTCGTACGCCTGCTCCAGAGGCGCGTCCGGGGCGAAACGGTGCCGGGGCACGGCGCGCATCACGGCCTCGATCTGCGTGGAGATGATCGTGCCGTCCGCGACGAGCGCATCGACCATCTGCCCGCGCAACTCGGCGGTGTGGTCAGGCCCGACGTGCGTCTCAGCCACTGCAGGTTCCTCCAGCCAGGTCCGCCAGGAAGCCGCGCGACGTGGGGCCGCGGCGCGGTCGTGTTCATCGAGTACAACCGGAACCGAGTCGCTCAGGCGGTACGGCTGACAGCACACACCGCGATTTGGTTTGCTCGCAACGACGAGCAAACCGGCAGCGAACGTGAGCGGCTCGATGACGACGTCCCCATCACCACGTCCTGGACGGGGCCCCGGCCGTCCCGCCAAACGCCTGGACCCCTCAGCTTCCATGCTCGCCCGCCTCGGCGCCGAACTCCGCCGGGCACGGCTGCAGCGCGAGCTCACGCTGATCGGCCTCGGCGAGCTGACCGGCTACTCCTGGCAGCACCTCGGCAACGTCGAACGAGGCCAGGTCGTCCCCGCCGAAAACGTCGTCCTCGCCTGCGAACGCGCGCTCTCGGCCGGCGGACGGCTGATCTCCCTCCTGCCCGGCGTGATCCGCGAGCAGGCCGCGCACCGGCACGCCCGCGAAGCCGCCCGCCACCAGGCGCCCCACTCCCCCAGCGATGACATCGACTGGAGCCGGTTGGCCGCAGCCGCCACGCGCCCCTCAGCCGTGGCCCCGGACATGGTCGCGGAACTCGAGGCGATCACCGATCGGCAACGGCGCCTCTACCACGAACTGACGTCTGCGCAGATGAGCGTCCCGGTCGAAGCACATCTCGGCCTGCTGACCACGCTCCTCGGCAACATCTCGTCCACGCCCCTGCGTCACCGCATCGCATCCGCCGCCGGCGAAGCCGCAGGATTCGCCGCCTGGATCTGGCACGACCTCGACGACCCACACAAGTCCGCCTTCTACTACCGCACGGCCCAACAACTCCTTCACGATGCGGGCAACCCCGCGCTCAGCTCCTACATCAGCGGCTACCAGGCCCTGGTCTGCGATGCCGGCGGGCTCGCCGCCGAAGCCGCCCAACACGCTCAGCAGGCACTCGACACAGCGCCCAAGGCCACCTCACACCTCACCCGCTCTTGGCTGTCCGCCTTGGCCGCTGGCACCCTCGCTGCCGCCGACCAGCGCGATGAAAGCCTCGCCCTTCTCCGCCAGGCACAAGAGCACTTCGACGCCGCCCATGGCCGCGAAGAGTGGATGTACAAGTTCGACCGGACCGCGCTGGCCGACTACCGAGGCCAATGCCACCTCCGAATCGGGCAGGCCACGAACGCCATCGCCGCGTTCGCAGAGGGCCTGTCAGCTCTTCCCGCGACTTGCGAACGACGCGGCGCCCAGCTCACCATCGGCCTCGCCGAAGCCCACCTGATCGCCGGACAGCTCGACCAGGCCACCGACGCCGCGCAACGCTCGCTGAAGGTCTTCGCAGCGCGCGGGTCGGTGTCGGGGTTGCGGCGGGTACGACGATTCCGCGATCTTCTGCGGGAGGGCGGACACTACCGGGAGGCAGATCAGATGGACCAGCATGTCCGAGCACTCCAGGGCCTGCAGTGACCCCGATTTCCGCCGATCAGGTCGCCGAAGCCACCACCGCCCTGGACGCCGTCCAGGTCCTGCGAGGCGGAAGGCTCGTCTACTGGCTCGAAGGCCGACCGGACGGGCACGACGCGCTCGTCCGCTGGACACCCGATGACGGGGCCCGGGACGTCCTGCCGCCCGAAGTGAGCGTGGCCAGCTACGTCCACGAGTACGGCGGCGGCGCCTACTACGCCACCGACACCGACGTCTGGTTCTGCAACGCCGCCGACCAGCGGATCTACCGCACCACCAACCACGGCCCCGTCCCTGCGACTCCGTCCACGGCCGTGCGGTACGCGGACATGAGACCTAGCACCGGCGGCCTCTGGGCGGTCCGCGAACACCGCGAGGACGACCGCGTCATCAACGACCTGGCCTGGATCCCCACCTCGACCGGCGCCACGCGCACAGTGGCCAGCGGATGGGACTTCTACTCCTTCCCACGCCCCAGCCCCGACGGTCGATGGCTGGCATGGACCTGCTGGAACAACCCCAACATGCCCTGGGACGGCACCACGCTGTACCTGGCCGAGATCCTCGACAACTCCGGAACCCTCGCCGAACCCGTGCCGATCGCCGGCGGGCCGGACGAGTCGGTGTTCCAGCCGGAGTGGAGCCCCGACAACGTCCTGCACTTCATCTCCGACCACTCCGGCTGGTGGAACCTCTACCGCTGGACGGGCGACCACACCGAACCGGTCCTGCAACGCGACGCCGAGCTGGGAGTCGCGCAATGGGAATTCGGCTACTCCACCTACGCCTTCCTCGACGACGCCATCGCCGTCCTGGTCCAATACGGCGGAACCCAGACCATCGAACTCCTCCGCGGTGGCAAGACCACCACCCTTGATCTCCCCTACACCTCGATCAAGCCCTACCTGTCAGGCTCAGGAACGACCATCGCCGCGATCGCCTCCAGCCCGCAGCAGGCACCCCGGGTCGTTCTGATCGACGCTGCCACTGGCCACCACCGCCCTCTCACACGGACACCGGCCACCAATCCACAGCCCGCTTCGCTCCCTGAACCGTTCACCTTCCCCACCCGCGACGGCGGTACGGCACACGGCGTCTACCACCACCCTCGCAGCGTCGAAGGCCGCCCGCCGCTGATCGTCAAGGCCCACCCGGGCCCCACGGCCAACACACCGCTACGGCTGGACTGGCACACCCGGTACTTCACCAGCCGTGGCTACGCCGTCGCCGAGATCGACTACCGGGGCAGCACCGGTTACGGCCGCGCCTACCGCCAAGCCCTCCATGGCCGCTGGGGCGTCCTCGACGCCCACGACTGCGCCGACGCCGCCGTCCACCTCGCCGCCACCGGACGCACCGACCCCGACCGAACCGTCATCTGGGGCGCCAGCGCCGGAGGCTACACCGCCCTGCGCGCCCTCGCCATCACCGACACCTTCACCGCCGCCATCGCCCACTGCCCCGTCATCGACCCGGCCACCTGGCGCGACGCCGCACCCAAGTTCCAAGCCCACCACGCTGACGCCCTCATCGGTCCCTGGCCAGACACCGCCACCATCTACCAGCAGCGCTCCCTGCTCCACCACCCCGGGCACATCACCCGCCCGGTCCTCATCCTGCACGGCCAGGACGATCCCATCACCCCACCCGACCAATCCCGAGCCCTCGCCGACGTCCTCGGCTCCCGCGCTCGCCTGCTGACCTTCCCCGGCGAAGGTCACGTCCTCCGCTCACCCAATTCGATCAAACAGGCACTGGCCGTCGAGGAAGACTTCCTCACCAACCCGCCGACATGAGAAACGGTGTTCCGTCATCATTGCGTGAGGCATGAGTTGTGTCTGGAGCGTCCGTCACCAAAGTGATGAGAGCCATGTAGTCGTGCACAGCACCTGGTCCGGCTTATCGTAAACGTGTTAACCGCGGCCGGAAATGGTCGAGAACACTTGGAACTCCGACCTTCGACGGGACCGTCAGCCCGGTATCCCGTGTCGCTCGGTTGGAGAATTGGCATGGAGCCCCTCGCGATTCAGCGCCTGCTCCCCCTCGCGAAAGCCGCCTGGCGGTTCACGCAGGAACCCACGATGCACCAAGTGCTCACCGCGATCGCCGACGCCCAGGGGCGGACCGCTGCCCGTGCCCTCGAAGACGCCGCCGCATCCACCAGGCCTGAACTGCATCTGCAGGTCGCGCTCACAGAACTCTGCTCGGCATACGAGAAGTACTACACCAGAGGGCAGAATCATCCCTCGTCGCCGGCGGAGTGGGTCCAAGTGCTGTTCCACGCGAAACGGGCGGCGCGCTCGCGGTTCAACGCGGCATTCCTCGCCCTGACGATCGCTTACATCTGTCGCGCCCTGAGAGACGAGCCCCTGGTAGAAGAGTGGCGGCAACGTGGCCGCAAGCTGTTCGAGGAGTCCTACCGAGAGCTGGTGTCGATTCAGCCCGGGACGCTGGTGCCGTCCTTTGGACTCCCTGGCTCCAGCAACAGCATCTATATCGGCGAAGAGGACGAAGCCCGATACAGATCGAAGTTGGCCGCGCTGAGGGAAAGCTTCGACGATGCCGAGCGTCGTCTCGTCAGCTAACGCGTTGCCCCGCGATTGATCCGGGGTGAGGCGGGTGATGGTGTGGTACCGGGCCTGCCCGATCGTCGTCCTGGCAGGATGGTGGCATGGAACGTGTGCTTGGAATTGGTGGCTACTTCATGCGGGCTGCCGACCCGAAGGCCCTGAACGCGTGGTACCGCGACTGTCTGGGCCTGGACGCCGACGAGCACGGCCTGTGGCGTCAGGCAGCCGGGCCGACGGTGTTCGCGACGTTCGAGTCCGAGACCGACTACTTCGGGTCCCGCTCCCAGCGGACCATGCTCAACTTCCGTGTCGGCGACCTGGACGCGATGCTCGCGCAATTGCGCGCCAAGGGAGCGGACGTGGCCGAAGAAACACAGGACATGGAGGGTGTCGGTCGGTTCGGCTGGGTCACCGATCCCGAGGGCAATCGGATCGAGTTGTGGCAGCCCGCCTGACCGCGTCTTCCCGCAGACGGTGATGTGCGGGCGGACCATTATGTTGGCGAGGCGTGAATCTTGGTCAGGCCCGCGCAGCTATGTCCCATTCTGCCTTCTGCGGCCTGGCGCAGGAGCACCTGGGTGCCCGTCGCGGCCGAGCTCCCATCGCGCTAGGAGGCACGATGCGAGTCCGACCGTCACAACAGGCGGGGAAGCCGTCGCCGCCGGGAGGCGGGGACCGGGCCGAAGTACGAGCTGGTCTTCGTCGACCGGCTGCTAGTGCCCCCGGTACACCTGCGGACCGGGCTCACCCATGCCGCACTCGGCGTGATCTACCAGGTGGGTTCGTCTACGGTCGGCCGGGCGATCGGTGAGATCCGTCCGCTTCTCGCGGAGCGCGGCTTCGCCGTCCCCGGGCGGCCCGGATTGCGGCTGCGCACGCTGGAGGACGTGTTCGCCTACGCAGCGGCCGAGAATGCCACCTTCGGATCGACGGGATGGAGACCCAGGTCCGCCGCCCGAAGGCAGGACGTCCCGGACGGCGTGCGTTCGTCTCCGGCAAGCGCAAGCAGAACACCATCAAGATCACCACGATCAGCGACGACCAGGGCCGCACCCTGTTCTCCGCAGCCGTCCGGCCAGGCCGGATGCACGACCAGACCGCGATGCGCACCGAGGACATCGCCGAGCGGTTCCGCCAGCACCCTCAACGCGAGCTCGAAACGCCAGGGCTTCTCTAGCGTCGGGCGCAGGAACGGGGAGTCGTGCCGGTTCGCACCGGTCACGACACAGCCCAGCGAAATCACGCGTCAGTCGGTCATCTGCGACCACTTGATCCCGAGTTTTCCCCGGTCAATCGGTGATTCCCGGCGACCTCGCCACCGCAGGGCGCTCCGGTGATCTGCCCGTCGACACCGTCATCGCGGCGCTCGCGACGGCGCCCCTACCCGCAGGATCTCTAAGAGGCGTCGTCGAAAGTCATGGGCTGCCCGCTCTGGTAGCGACGGTACTGGCGTTCCAGGAGCGGCAGGGGGAGCAGCGGCCAGCGGGTGACGGCACCCGTCGCCTTGTCGATGACGAGCGCAGTCGGGGTCTCGATCGTCGGAACGGGGGCGGGCTCTGGGATGGCCACATGGACAGGGATGGCCAGGAATCCGTCCTTGAACTCCTGAACATGGACCAGGACGGGCTCGTCAACACGGCCGGACAGGTAGTGACGCGCGCGACGCCAGGCCTCCGCCGCGTCGATGGCCATTGTCCGGGCCGCTCGTGCTTCAAGGAGAACGTCTGCGAGCCGGCAGATGGTGCGGCACGGCTGGTTCCGTCGCTCTTCGCTCTCCGGGCAACCATGGACGGTGGCAGGGCCTCGATGGACTTCCAGCACCGCGGTGAGAGCTTCGGAGAGCTCGAGAACCAGATCGTGCGCACGATAGAGGAACGAGAGGCTGTAGTCATCGAGCTCGTCGGCCGCCGCCACCTGTTTGAGGGCGTGGCCGATTTTCCGGCGGTCGGCCCTGCGGGCGGCGTTGGCCATCGCGTCGACGGCTCGCGACAGGCGAGCGTGGCAGTCGGCGGCGCTGTGCATTGGCGGCGGACCTCATATCGATAGGCGCGGACCGGGGACGCGGCGCACGGGAGAGGACGCCACGTCCCCGGGGCTTGACAGGCCGGGCATGTGAGCCCAGTGGCCCGGCGGTTTTCCCGTCAGCGATGACCTTCGAGGTGGCTGACGATGCACTCGGCGGTTTCGTGGAGGTCGACCAGGGGCTGATGGATGTAGCCTCGGCCGGTCCGCCATGAGAAGGCCTTCGGCTCGACCCAGACGTTCAGGTCGCCGATGGCGAGGATCGATATCCCGACCTCATCGGTGCGGCGAATGACCCTGATGCCGCGAGCGTGCAGTACCTCCGAGAGGCCCCACGCCGCAGTCGCCGGTGGAACGGTCTGGTCGGCCTCGGGCCAGGGCGTCGAGAGCGCGACCGCGAACCAGACACGCTTGCCCTCGCACGCTGGTCTGAAGCGCGCCCGGGTCCGATGAGCGCCGGTGTTAGAGGCGAGCGCGGCGACGATGGCCAGGCCTTTGCCATGGTCGTCGAGGAGGTCGGCGTCCGTGCCGATCGGCCACACCTCCCGATGGGCGTCGAAGACCGAGACGACCAGTTCGGGGGCCGGACGAGTGCGCGCCCACACCCACAACTCGGGAAGGGCCATGCCGCTGAACCAGGGCGACGGCGCGTGGTTGAGGGCATTGGTCGCGAGCTCGGAAACCGCGAGCTTGGCATCCTCGATCAGCCCCTGCGGCAGGCGCAGATCGCGCATCGTCGCGGCCAGCAACGAGCGGGCTCGGGACGCGCAGGTCGGGTCAGGGGGAAGCTGAAACGCGCAGGCTCCGCCGACAGGAATGTCGGCCGGCTTACCGCTCAGCACCGTCCGCTCCTGCTCTGCGCCATAGAGGTGGCACGGCGCCGCTGCCCGTACGTCGGACGGCGTCGGGCTGGGTACTGCGTGCATGCCTTCGCGGCCATCCGTGCAGCGTCCGAACGGCTGACCGGGTGCGCGCAGGATGGTGGCGCGCTCCCGTATGGGTGAGCCTGCGACGTGCGGGGACCGAGGCACTCGAGCCGCCGGCTCAGTTCTCCCGGGGTCACCGCCTCGAGCAGGCGTTGCCGACCGTCCAGGCCACGGGCGAGAGCCCAGTACCGCCCGGTGTACTCGCCGAACCACATGACCACGCCGGGGAAGCGGCGGCCAAGGTCGGCAAGGGCCCGCTCGGGGTCCAGATCGGATATAGCCCATGGGCCCTGCGCCGTCGTCATGACGCTGAGGGGTTCACGGCGTTGAGCGGTCGCGGCGTGGTTTGTGGCGGATGACGTCGCCTTGAATGGGGGCGCGTTCGTACGATCATGCATGGGTCGGACCTCCAGTGTCCGATCAAGGTCCCGGGCCGGTGGTGCCACACCGGCCCGGGACCGTCTCAACCTCTCCGGCCGAAATGGCCCCTCCAGGAGCCGGACAGCTCCCATGACAGCGGCGGTCGGCAAGAACCGGCCGTGCGCGGCCAGTGAAGGGTCCGTCACACATCATCACCCGAACTGCGTCGGCCGTCTATGCACTTGTTCATTTTTCCTCGATCTCGTTCACGAAGAAGGCAGCCCTGTCCGCTCCGCCATGCCACACTGAGCGGCATGCCGAACGCACAGAGTCCGACGGTCAGGCACCGGCGCCTTGCCCGCCAGCTCCGCCAGGCACGCGAGGATTCCGGCCTCTCGATGGAGCAAGCCGCCGCCGCCCTGGGTTGGAGCCGGCCGAAGCTGGTGCGCTTCGAGACGGCCAAGACACGACCGAAGCCGTCCGATGTCGAGGCGATGCTGGACCTCTATGGAGGCGATGCGGCCGTCAAGTTGGCGCTCATGCAACTCGCGCGTGACGTCCGCAAGCGCGGCTGGTGGTCGGCCTTCAACGACGTCCTCGCCGGTTCGTTCGCCGAACTCGAGGACGACGCAGCCGAGATCCGCAGCTGGCAGGTGCAGTTCATCCCCGGCCTGCTTCAGACCAGCGACTACGCGCTCGCACTCATCCGCATCGGCAGCCCCGAGGAGTCCGAGGACGTCCTCCTTCGGCGTCTCCAGGCACGCATGGCTCGGCGAACGATTCTTGAGCGCCAGAGCGGCCCTACCTACGTGGTCATCCTCGACGAGGCAGCTCTCCGGCGCCCTGTGGGCGGACGGGACGTCATGGCGCGCCAGCTCGACGCTCTGATCGGAGCGGCAAGGAAGCCCAACGTGAGCATCCGCATCATGCCTGCCTCAGCAGGCGAGCACGCCTGCATGGACGGAGCATTCGTGATCCTCCGGTTCGCCGATGACTTCGACCCCGACGTGGTCTACCTCGAAGGCATGGGTGGCGAGATCTACGTCGAGGATGTCGGGCAGGTCACTCGTTGTAATGTGAGGTTTGACCGTCTTTGCGACCAAGCGCTCTCCGAAGACGACTCGGTGGCGCTGATCGCCGACATCGCCAAGGAGTACCAGCAGCCCGATGAGTCTCCCCACTGACCTTTCACAGGCTCACTGGCGCAAGGCCAGCCGAAGCAGCAGCACCGGTAGCGACTGCGTCGAAGTCACCAGCCTCCCCGAACTGATCGCCGTCCGCGACTCCAAGGACCCCGACGGCCCGAAGCTTCTCCTCACCCGCAGCGCCTTCCAAGCCCTCGCCAGCGAGGCATCGAAGCACGGCAACTAGGGAGCAGGGCACCAACCGCAGACCTGAACTATGGTCATCCCGGGGCGAGGCCGGTTTAGAACGTCCCCTGTTGCAAGGTCGGCCTCAAGCGTATGTATCGCACCGAATAGCGCCATCGGCCGTGCTTCATTACCGCGTCCGCACCGATCTCTGCCACAAGGCCGAGGGGCACTCGCGCGTACGTGGTCGACGTTTCCTCGCCCGGCATCCCGCCGGCCCGTCCGGCAGGGAGGACGCGGTCGGCCACGGGTGTTCATCGCCAACAGGCCTCAGCAGAGCGGCGAGCGCCCACCATGCGGCCGGTGGCAGCGGGCAGAGTAGGCGACGACGCACATCAGCCCCGGGCTTTGTTCACGAGTCTCGGCACCAGTTGGTCGGGAGTTCGAGCACCACCCAAGATCCGGCACGGGTCGATGTTCGCGCGTTCCGGCACCGCACGCTGCGGCGCCATGCCCGGCCGAGTCGTGCGCATGTGAGCCAGCGTAAAAGCTGACGGAGAGTCACACCACCGGCAGGCGGCAACGAGCGCCTCGCGGCAGAAGAGGACGTTCGCTCGCCGGAGTGCCGGGGCCCTAATCTGACCGAAGTCCATGGGAATCCGGGTGCTGTGGCGGGATGATTCTTCTTGTCGATCGCAGGTTGTCACGGGAGGTTTCGTCATGCCCGCTGGGCTGAATCGAGTCAGGGAGACCATGGACGTCAAGCCGACGCCACGTGACAAGGGGCTCACGTTGACGCTGCGAGTGACCGCCTACGACAACGGGATGCTGGAACTCGACGGCGTTCCGTTGCACGACCACAAGAAGCAATCCCCGGTGGTCGGCTGGCTCGCCGTCAGTGAGGTGATCAGCACCACGATCAGCGAGTTCCACCGCCAGGTCCAGACGCGCACCGACAAGATCGATATGGAGGGGTCCGCCTGACGCCCCACCTGCCCCTCGTACCCGGGTAGGGCCAGAAAGAACTCGGTGCACCCCCAGATGCGGTAGTCGAAAGCAATCACTCCCGCGCGCACCGGTCCTGACGGCGAGATCGGCCAGCCACGTCGCCGGGCGAACGTCAGCGCCCGGCAGCCCGCGTGGCTGGACGTCCGCGGCCTGACCAAGCAGCCGATTGATCGGCGGCATGAGCGTGCGCTTCCCACATCTTTGAGCGTGCCGCTCCGATCGAGCGTGGGCTACGCGGAGTGGTGATGACGGTCCGTGACCTGTGTCCGGGCGGGATCAGGCAGCGTCCTCCCGCTTCCCTCTCTGATTGTCGCCGCAGACACCGACAGATACGTCTATCGCGGCGGGGCCTGCCAATCTTCGCCACTGCCTTACGCACTGGTGTTGCCCCAGCAGTGATGTGGTGTCGGTCGAGCAACTGGGGCGAAGAAGCTTCGGAGCATCGCGCGGGCGGCGTCCTCGTCACCGGCCAGCTCGTGGCCGCCGAACCAGTACACCCTGTATTCACCCAAGCGCAGTCGCCGGTCCCCGACGACCATGTCCGCGTAGCGGGCGAGGTTGGCCTTGTCGTCGTCGGTGTAACGCAGCCTTCCGCCGACCTCCTGCACGTCGGCGTAGTGCTGTTTGCCGTCCACCTCCGGCACGGCACGTGCCCGGTTCGCGGGCCGGGTTTCGCAGGAGCTCAGAGAGACATCGGAGCAGCGCCTGCTCATGGTGGCGCCGCCAGCACCGGATGGAGCTGGCGATCCTCCGTTCGGCAGATCAAGCGGCGACAGTCGGACCGTCAGGCTGGCGGTTCATCTAGAGTCCGAGCGCCCTGGTGGTCACCCGATGGAAGGGTCGTACGCATGGCGAGCAGCTCAGCCGGGGCGATGGGGTTGTTGAGGGTGAGAAGGTTCAGAGCTAGCCAGAACAGCTCGCTGGAGGGGACGGGGTCGGTCGCAGACACTAGGTGTCGAGTGAAGCTAACGGTGATCTTGCCAGTGGCCTCGGCATCTTGCGGCCTGAGTTCGATCTCAGGCACCTGGAACTGATCATCGATCGATTCGCGGATGGTGCGGACATCGTCGTAGACGTTGCCTCCTTCTTCCGCAGAGATCCGGACACGCCGCTGGAGGCCGTGCAGCGATACGGTGATCAACTTCAGGCCCGGCAGGAGGCCGACGAGGGTGTCCCAGCGAGCTGGCGCGGAGCTGTCTCGGCCCTTGAGTCGCTTACCGTTCGCCGCGATGTGGATCCGCCACTGTCCAACGACGAGGCTGATCATCCGGGAGTGGAAATGCCAGCCGGTGACTGGCGAGACTGGGTCACCGGATGTTTCGATTCGGGCCATGCCTGCCCGCTCGCCGGGAGGTGTGGAGGCATTCGTCGTGGCGGAGCTGTCGGGATCGTTGGCAGGGCTGATGACCGGCGGGCGTTCTTCGTCGTTGACGTGCAGGACGGTTGAGGACCGGGCCGCCGGCCACGTCGGTAGGTTCGGTACCACAAGCGGGCTCAGGTCGATCCCTTCCAAGTCGGTGGCCATGGATTCCAGCCGGGCGAGGGTGATCATCGATCCCAGGTGAGACCAGTAAGCAGGGTCGCTGGTGATCTCGGGGTGGGTCAGCAGATAGGGCAAGAGCACCTGGAGTTCGGCGTCCGACAGACGACCGCCAACGGCACGACGCGGCCCCTCCTCCAGGTCATCACCGTGCAGGCGGGAAAGGTCGCCGGACACGCCCATCTCCAGCAGTTCCGCAGCCCGTTGCAGGCGCGTAGCGGCGTCGCTGGTGAAGACGTCCCCGATGATCTGGGTGAACTCAGCGATGCCTTCGCCGTGCTCACCCAGGTTTCGTGTTCCGACCGACAGGCGGCGGGCGGTGTCGGTGACCAGCACTCCCCGACCGCCGCGGACCAGGTTGGTCCGCACCAGCGTACGCAGGGGGTTGTCGATCGTGGCCCGGTCGCCGGAGAAGTCCGACACGGCTGCCGCATCGGTGATCAGGACGTTGGGTGAGCGCAGGATTTGCTCTTGCGCCGTCTCGACCTCCCGCCGCTGCTGTGCGCGGGCCGGGCGGAGCGCCAGCAGCACTGGCCGTTGCTCGGCGAGTGCGGTGATGTCGTTGCCTGCGGTCGTCGATCGGATGCTGCTGCGGAGAAATATTTGCCTACTGGACTTGCCAGCCGCCTCGTCCCAGGAGAGGACGAAGTCGGGGATGAAGGAGTGGTTGTAGTACGGCGTCTGCTCAATCATCGCGGTGGGGTCCAGCAGCTCCAATTCGGCGTGGACGGTCGCTTTGACACGGCTGATGAACTCCTCGGCGTCCGGGGTGTCCATGGCGTTGAGAATGGCGGCGGTGAAATCGTGCCCGGGCTCGGTCATGACGTCGCCTTCCTGTCCAGCACGGTTCGGACGAGCTGCAGTTCGCTCCGATTGAGCATGAGCTTTTTCTGTTTCTCGTGCATGACCAGCAGCCAGAGCCGACTGACCACTAACCGCAGCCGGTCTTCATCAATCTCCTCACCTGCCAGCAACTGCGAGTGCGTCTTCAGCGCGGCACGCATCTCGTCAGGCTGGGTGAGACCCTTCCATTTCGTCTGTGAAAAGGGATGTGTGGTCACCCAGATGTACTCACGGCGCACGTCACCGACCGTGACCAGATCATGGGAGGTCGCGCTGTAGGCGTTGGCCAGGAACTCGGTAAAGTCGTTCCCCTGATGGCCAGGAGTGGTGTACCGCTTGGACTCCACGACTACCGGCCGCCGTTCGTCGAGGAAGTGGCCCAACAGGTCGTACCTCTTGCGTGACCCGTCCCGCAGCATCAGGGTGCACATCGGCTCGTCCTCATACGCATTGAACGGCAGTTCCAAGTACGTGGTGCTCTCCAGCCAGGTCTTGACGGCCAGGGCGCCTTCCAGACCCAGGTGCTGTGTCCCCTCGGCAACCATGGAGCGATCGTAGACGTACTCACCCGTACCGGTAACAAGCACACGTATGAGCCTCGCAGGGACCGGGCCAGGCGAGGCTGCGGGAGCCCAGCATTCGATGGGCAGCCGATGTGGATCGTGAAAAGGCTTCCGACTCAGCGATACCGGCAGGCCAAGATCCGTGACTGGGGATCGCGCAGGTGACTGGGGATCGCGCTGGGCAACCGGGTGTTCCCAACCTGAACAGGCGGAGTCACACGCAATCGGGCCGGACAGCCACGAGTCGTTCGACCCGGGCGAACAGGTCCGGGGGTCAGCGTGCCGAGCTCGACCCGCAGATTCTCCAACTCTTGGCGTTGTCGACGTCCGGCCCGGACGGAACGGGGCGATGAACTCCGTGGCGGGCTGGGCCGCTTGAGGTGACTGCTCCACACCGTCTTGACGAATATTCGCTCGTCGGCAGACCAGCGTGTTCCGCTCGGTTCTTGGTTCAGGTGCCGGAGGCCATGTAGGCGGCGAGGATGTAGTTGGGGTGTCGGTCGAGGTTGTTGCGGGCTCGGTCGTAGCGCATGGTGGTGCGTGGGTCGGCGTGGCGTGCGGCGACCTGTACGTCGCGGAGGTCGACGCCGGCGTCGAGCATGGTGGTGACGAAGGTGTGGCGGAGCATGTGCGGGTGCATCCGCGGGAGCCGTACAACGGATTGGGCGGCGAGCCGGCGTAGGCGGCGGGTGGCGGCGTGCCGATCCATCCGGGCCCCGCGGGTGTTGAGAAGGATCGGCCCGCCGGTTCGATCACCGATGGCTCGGCCGACCGCCGGTGGAAGAGGTATCAGCACCGAGGTGAACTCTTCCATCACTACCAGCTCGTCGCCGGCTCTGAGTGCCCGTGCCAGGTCGGTGCTGCTGCCCGGTCGACAGCACCCGGGAGGGTCGTAGCCATCCCGGGGGAAGGAGAACTCGATCTGGTGAGGACGGAGGTCGTTATGACGGCTCCGGTGTGGTGATTTTGCTCTGGGCGTCGGCGATCAGGTTCGCTGCGTGCGGGCCGGCGGCGTAGCGGGCCGCCTCGAGGGTCTCAGTGGCCGCGGCGAGCGGGTCGGGATTGGTCGCGCGGTGCAGGGCGAGCCAGACCCACCGGTGTTCGCCGTCGGCGAGTTGGGAGTGGCGGGCGCGCAGGCGGGCGTCGGGGGTCAGGGTGCGGGCGGCGATGCTGGCGGCGATGTCGGGGTCTTTGTTGAGGCCCGCGTAGTGGGCCGCCTGGGCGGCGGCCCACCATGCCAGGTCCCGCAGGGCCGGTTCGGGTAGCCCGGTCAGCGTCTCGGTGGTGGGGGCGAGCGGGTTGCCGGGCCGCGGGTGGTGCGGGTGGTGCGGGCGGTGCGGGTACAGCGTGGGCAGGTCGGGCACGATCCGGAAGCCGATGTCGGCGGCTTCGATGCGGGCGAGGTCGTCGGCGGTGATGCCGTGGCCGGTGAATCGCTGCACTGCGACCAGGCCCATCATGTTCCTGCCGCGATGGTGGTCGGCGAAGTCCAGTTCGGCGAGCGTCTCGGCGACCGGTGGCGGCGCGTCCAGGACGCCGAAGGGTTCTTTCGATAGCAGCACTTGGCCGTGCTGGGCGAACGACAGTCGCATCACCGCGTTGACGTTCCAGTACATGCTGGCGGCCCGCCCGGCGGCGGACGCCCGGGCCAGGACGGGCTTGGTCGAGCCCTGCCAGCCGTTGTACTCGACGGCGAGTACGGCGCCGCCGAGGTCCAGCACCGCGACCCAGGGGTCGATGGACTGCCGCTCCAGCGATTCCTCGGCGATGCTGTACAGCGACTCCGGTCGGGCCGGGTCGGCGTTGAAGGCGCGCAGCACGGCCGCGACGCCGGCGCCGGTCACCACCGTGACCGTCGCGGCCTCGGACAGGGAGCTGCGGCGCAGCCACCGGTAGACGGCCTCGGGCGGTTCGGGACGCGCCGGTTCGACCTCGCCGCGCAGCCGGTGGCCGAGCCGGTCGGTGCGGGCGTGCACGATGTCGGGCGCAGCGGGCGCCTGCCAGACCACCAGCTCGTAGCGCTCGGTCTCGTCGGCATCGTCGCGTCCACGGGCGTGTACCCGCAGCCGGTAGGCGCCCGGCCAGGGCGGGGTGACCCTGCGCAGCTGCGGCTCGACCGGCTGGGAGCCGGCCACCGAGGCGCCACCGACGGCCGCCTGCCAGCTGACCTCGACGATCTCCTCCCAGCCGGTCGCGACGTCGGATGGCGGCTCTTCCAGGACGCTCAACAGGATCTGCACATGTCCTGTTTCGATGCCGGTGCGGATCACCGCACCGCCCGCAACGACCGCGACCAGCCCGTTGCCGCTGAAGTCGACGTCGGGGACGCCGCCTTCCTCCAACAGCGCGAACCGATGCTCTGACACCGGTGCCCGCCCGCTGCAGCCCAGGGGCAGCAGGTACTCCGCGCGAGCCTTGGCGACCACCGCGGCGGCGTAGCCGGGGGGCATCAGGGTCTCTTGGAGCAGCAGGACCGCGGTGCCGATCGCGACGCCGAGCACCACCGGCGGCTCGATGGCCCAGGCCTGGACGCCCACCCCGTGCAGGACGGCGGCGGCAGAGGACACGGCCAGCGCAAGGTGCGCCCCGCCATGCGCCGCGGCCACCCCCGGCTCGTCGGTGATCTCCGGTCCCACCGCCAAGAGCGCGGCCACGCGCTCCCGGGTGGCCAGCCGGCGGGCCAGCGCGGCGACCAGCGGCACCGCGCCCGGCCGGACCTGGTCCAGCATCGCCGCCCCGTGGACCGCCTCGCTCGTCCCGCTCGTCATCGCCATCACGAAGCGGCCGGTGACCGGCTCCCCGAGGAGGCCGGCCAGGTCCGGCACGCCGGCCAGGTCCAACTCCGGCACGGTCAGTTCCAGCGCGCCGAGCAGGCGTTCGACCAGCAACGGCGGCAGCGAGCCGAGCGCGTCCCGCACCGGCGAATCGCCCGCCCCGGGTCGGCTGCCGGCGGGTGACCACACCCCGGCCCGGCGCCCGATGCTCGATCCACGGATCGGCCACGTGCCGTCGTCGGTGGCCCTCAGCCGCCCGAGCTCGGCCGCCGGTACCTTCGGAATGCGAGCGATGACCAGCGCAATCGCCCCCGCTACCGGCCCGGCCAACTCCTCCAGCAATGCGTCAGGAACCTCGACCACAGCACCTCCAGTCACCACCATGTACAAGACGACACAAAACTCTAACCGCCGATTGCCACAACAGATAACGAAACAGCCGAGGCAGAGCGGCGCCCCCGGCCTCGACCACCCAGCACCGTTCTGAAAACGGATAGCGGCGAGCCGTGAAGTCATCGACGCAAAGGCGTGATTTGCGGCTACTTGTTTCATTGCTTCAGGACCGGTGCCCGGCCAGGCTCGGTCCAGGCGCTCGGGCCGTCGCTCTCTTTGCGGCTGCCCACGCTGGTCGTGTGGCTCTCTCATGGCCTGTGCGGTCCGGGCGTCGCCCCAGGGCGGGGAGAGGCTCAAGAGGGGTTTGCTCGGCTCGAA
>NZ_BAAAMR010000135.1:0-23363 GCF_039529375.1 Actinomadura napierensis | reverse complement strand
GAACCCGTAGTCCCGCACTACACCTCCCACAATGACCAAGATCATTATCGGTGATGCATTGATCCCTTGAGCCCAAGGGCTAATGCCGACACCCCCGTTGGCGACGCGAGGCATGATCAGCAGCCGCTAGGCCTAGACGACCCCGCCCCAGCGACCGCACAGAGTCACTGCGGTTACCAGAGCCACTTTGGGGCTGGGGCCACGTTCGGGAACGGAAGTCCGGTCCGAAATGTCTGCCGGGGACGTTAACGTCTGCTGCTACAGGAGGTGTGATCTCGTGTTCTTTGACAGCCTTGATGTGTCGTACGGCGAGATGTGGGGTTCCTGGAAGGGGGCGGCCCATCCGGATCCGATGTCGCGTGCGGCCGCGGCGCGCAGGCATGCCACCGGGCGGGACTATGCGGTGCTGCTGGCCGCTGGGGATTGGCCGCTGGCGCTGATCGAGTTCTGGCCGGGCCGCATGTGGCGCGTGTACCAGTTCGACGACGCGGCCGAGTGCACGCAGATGATCGACTTCAAGCGCCACCGCCCGGGGACCCTGCGGGTCGTCCAGAATGTCCGCTGGTGGTTCGCCAGCGAGGAGCGGCATTCGTCCCGCCAGTGGGACGTCCAGGAGACCACGACCGTGTCGGCCGACGGGCAGGTCGAGGTCAGGTCCGAGTCCGCTGGGGCCGGGGACGCCGAGGTGCGCCGGATCTCGGCTCCCGTCGAGGACTTCCTCTGCCTCGAACCGGAGTTCGGTGACTGGCAGGTTTTCGTCCGCTTCCTCACCGAGCAAGGCCACGAGCCCGCCGCGTCGGTGGTCCTGAACGAGCCGGCGGATGAGGGGCGGGGGCCGCTGCGTGCGACCGGCATCGAGCGGCTGTTCACTCCAGGCCCGCGCGACACCCCGGACGGTCCGGCCGCCATCGAGGTCATCGACGCCGGGTCGTTGCGAGTCCCGTCCGGGCGACTGGCCGTCTCGGATCCCGGCTGGATCACCGAACCGTTGCGGACCATCGCCGTGCCGCCGGGCGAGTTCCCGGTCACGGTGTCGCTGATGCGCACGACGGGCGGGACGCATGTGGCCGCGGCCCGGGTGACCCTTCTGGACGCCCCGCCCTGCGCGTGGGAGATGGCCCTGGAGCCCGGTGAGGATCCGGGACTGCTCGGCGAGGGCCAGTTCTACGGGGTCGGTGTGGACGCCGGAACGGCGGCGTTCCTGGACGCGGCCCGGACGGTGAGCGAGGAAGAGTTCGACGGCCTGATCGAACACCTCGACGGCGATGGCTCCTTCACGACGGAACTGGACGCTCCAGAGCCCGAGCCGAACCTCATCGCCTTCAGAGCCGGTCATGGCGACGGCTCCTACCCCGTCTGGATCGGCCGCACGGACGACGGCCGGGTGGGCCGCGTCGTCATCGACTTCCAGCTCTTGCCCGCCGAACCACGGCCCGCCCCCAAGGCTCCGCCCCGGCCCGCCCCCAAGGCTCCGCGCCGGCCCAGGTTCCTCGCCAGGATCGAGGCCGAGCGCACTTATGCGGCTCCCGCCGCGGTCGAAGATCCGGCCCCCACCGGACGCAAGCACATCCATCTCGAAAAGCTCCGCGAGACCGAACGGCTGGAGTGGGGAGGCCGGTTTCCGACCGCCACCTTGCGGGCGGTGCCGCAAGCGCTGTCCCTGGTGCGTTATGACGCCGATCTCGTGCACGAGATCGACGCGGCGGGCCCTGGTGTCCAGCGCGGGATCGCCGAGTTCGCGGCTCGCCGCGCCGCGACCGAGGCCGGTCTCGCCGATCTCGCGTGGGTCGCCCCGGCGCTGGCCGCACTCGCGCAGGGCCGGCCACTGCCCTTCCCTTTCGACCGGGCCGACGCGTTGTGGGCCCTGCTCGCCGATTTTGATGTCCCGGACCGGACGGTCGGCGAGGCGGTGCCGCCGCGGCACGAGCCGACGCGGTCTCCGGTCGAGGGAAGGGAGACCGAAGCCGCCATCGTGTTCACCCCGGAGGAGCGCTCGGAGCCGGCGCGGATATCGCAGCCTCACATGGCGCTGTCCGCCATCTTGCGCGCAGGCGATCCGCACGCGCTCACGGGGGCTGTCGGAGCGGTATCGGCCGGGGTGGCCACGTTCGGCGAGGACTATCCGGCGTTCTTGCAAGAGGTCCGAGACCTCTGCCGCATGCTGCGCGACAGCGGCCTTCACCTTGCGGACCCTTATGCCGTCCCGGCGTCCGCCGAAGACCCCGACGAGTCCGCCACCTTGGCCGCGCCCGTCGTCGTGGAGGCCGTCGACGGCCTCCTGGACACCGATGTCATCGAAGGGATCACCGTGAGGGTCCCAGCGGATCCGGGCATGGCGGTGGACCACGTAGTGCAGGTGAGGTTGGTCGTCGGCAACGCCATATACGGGGATTGGCGACCCGTTACGGCTCCCGGAGAGCCGATGGATTTCACCTTCGACATCGAACATGGCCACGCAGCCGCCCACTACGGCGAGGCGAAGATCTCCTACCAGCAGTTCCTCGACGAGGACACCGTCATCGCTGCATCAAAAACCCTCAGACTGCGCGTCCGTTGAGGGACGGGGCACGAGGAACACGGGTGTGAAATCGTGCTCTCAGGGCGTTGCCGCAGATATCAGGCTGTTATCGGTGGTCGGCCGGCACGGACGGTACAAGAGCACGATCCGGAACCGCTGTTCCTCAGACCCCGGGTCCTTGGTGGAAGGGCCGGAGTCCCGTTGTCGGGTCGATGCGGGTGAAGGCGTAGCGGCCGAGGAAGTTGATGTGCTCGTAGGCGATGGGTGAGAGCCGGGCGCACATGGCGTCGATGGCGGGGAATCCGTCGGCGCGGATCTGCTTGACGGCGGCGTCCAGGTAGAGGGTGTTCCACCACACTACGGCGTTGAGGGCCAGGCCGAGGGCGCCGAGCTGGTCCTCCATGCCCTCGCGGTGAACTGCAGCATTATGTGGAATCAGAAATGTCAAGCTGTTGGGTGGTTCTCCAGCCATCCGGGGAGGGGTTCGCGGGCGTCGAGCCAGTCTGATGGGATGCCGTCGATCCCCGTCCTGGTGGTGATGATGCCGCCGACGATCGCGGCGGTGGTGTCCATGTCCCGCCGGCCGTGACGCAGGCTCGGACCCCGGCCGGGTAGTCGTCGAGGTGTCGGGTGGCTGCCCAGAACGCGAATGGCACGGTGTCCTGGGCGGTGATGCGTGATCCGTTGCCCAGGGCCTGTGCCGCTTGTTCAGGTGTCGCCTTCTTGAGGCTGCGAGCGCGTTGGAGTCCCCGTCGGACGTAGGTTCCGGGGACGTGATCGAGTGCTGCCTCGATGACGTCTCCAGCGGTGTCGGTGGCGGCGAGGGAGGCGGCGACGGCGACCGCGACTGCGCCTGCGATCCCTTCGGTGTGGGCGTGGGTGATCTCGGCTTGGAGGGCGGCCTCGACGGCGGCGCGTGCTGGGTCGCCGGTGTAGTAGGCGCCCAGCGGGGCGACGCGCATGGCTGCGCCGTTGCCAAAGGAGCCGTTGCCGCCGAAGGACTCGACTGAGGCGACCCGCCATGGGTGTCCGTCGCGGATGCGTTCGAGGAGTTCCAGAGCCCCGGCGCCGTAGCGACGGCCGGTATCCATGCGGGTGGCGAAGGATGTGGCGAGGACATCCTGGTCGACGCGGCCATGATCGTGCAGGCAGGCGACGACCGAGCAGGCCATCTCGGTGTCGTCGCTCCACTCCCACGGCGGTGAAGGGAGATCCGCCGCGGTGAGACGGCGGTTGGTCAGCATGAAGAACTGGTCGCCGAATGCGTCGCCGACCGACAAGCCCGCCAGGGAGGCGTGCATGAGTGCGGCGGCGCGTTCAGGGGTCTGAGCGAGGCCGCGGGGGTCGTCGTTCACGGCAATGATCCCGCCTGGCGTGAGTGCGGTGGGCTGCCCATTTCGGGCAGCCTATACGGAGTCGAGATCTTCAGGTTTGCTCCGTCCCGGCTGACTTCACCGAGATGATCGGTAGGAGGGCTGCGCTGGGTGGCGCGCCGAGCTGACGGGGAGTAGGACCGGCCGGGTGGGGACGTCGGCGAGTTGGCCGAGCAACTTGTTCAGGGCGGCCTGGCCGTCGTCGACGGCGGCTCGTTCGTCGTCGGTGAGGGGGACGGCGGCGAGCATGCGCTGCAGGTTGTCCTTGGTCTCCAGCAGCTACGCTTCGGAGGAGTCCTTCGGGGTGTAGAAGTCGCACTTGGCGCAGGCCATCTGGTGCGGACACTGCTCGAAGAAGGTGTAGTTGCAGAAACCGTGCCCCAGGTCTGTAGTACTGCCACGGCTCGCCGGCGGCCGCGGCACCGCTCTCAACGGCGTCCCGGTCGACCAGGACCTCGATGTCCCAGCCAGGCTTGCAGCTCGAACAGCGTCATCGGCTCCTTGGCGTTGTAGAGCTGGGTGGCGATGGTGGAGCGCGCTCGGTGGCTGGGACGGTCGGGCTGATGGCGTTGACCAGGATCGGTGCGCACACCGATGTGTGGGCGGTGGCGGTGCTGATGGTGCCGGTCGGCCTCGGCGGGGCGCTCGCGGTGCCGGCGCTGACCGCGTTGCTGCTCGACGCGGTGCCCGCCGACCGGGCGGGCACCGCCTCCGCCGTGCTCAACACCGCCCGCCAGGTCGGCGGGGCGCTACCGTGGCGGTCTTCGGGGCGCTGCTGGCGGGGGCGAGCACGTTTCTGGCCGGAATGCGGTGGAGCATGCTGCTCGCGGTGGCCGGGCTCGTGCTGACGGCGGGCGCGGCGCTGACGCTGCCGCGAGGCGGGCACCGGCGCGAGCCGGCGTGAGGCTCGCCGGTGGTAGTCGGCTACGAGGGAGTGGAGTGCCGATCCACCGAGCGACCAGCCGTATGAGGGGCGAACTCGACGACGGTCCGCACGAAATTCCGGAGCCCGACGGTGTCGCCCGCGCCGCGCCACATCAGCGCATAGTCAACGAGCGGTGCGCCGTCGAACGGGACATAGGCGACATCGGGTCGACCGTGATACCGACCCGCACAGACGGTGGTCACCGTGGCCCCCTGGCCCGCCCCGACCAGTGAGAGTATCTCCTGCCATCCGGCAGCGGCCGCTGTATGCCTGATCGGGTGGCCCTGGGGCGTGCGGCGCGGGAAATGGGCTTCGCGCCAGGACTGGGGGATCCCTGCAGCCGTGATCAGCGGCAGGACCGCAAGATCCTCCAACGACACCGTCTCCCGTGCCGCCAGGGGGTGGTCGGCGGGCACGGCAAGGGCCCGGATGTCAGAGAACACAAGGGGGCCCACGATGATCGCCGGATCTTCGATGGGAAGCGCGGCGACCACCAGATCGATGTCCTCCCCCTGCAACGTCGCGATGGCCGCGTTGTAGGTCACTGCGTGCGGTTCGACGGTGCATCGGGGATGGCGCGAGTTGAACGCCTCGGCCGCCCGCATGATGAGGGCACCCGACCATGGGGTGGTGAATCCCACGCGCAGTGCACCGCTGATCCCCACGAAGGCCGCCGCCGCGTTGTCGATCGCACGCTGCATCCGCTGATGCGCAGGCTGCAGTTCCGCGTACAACTGCCGGCCGACCGGGGTGAGGGCCACGCGGCGGCTGCTGCGCTCGAACAGCGCGCCGCCGAGACGACGCTCCAGTTTCTTGATCGTCTGGCTGACCCGGCCCGGCGAGACGAGCAGGCGTTCAGCGGTGCGCGTGAAGTTGAGTTCCTTGGCCAAGGTCAAGAACGTTTCGATCTCATACCGCTCCACCGGACCCCAAACCTCCAGCCTTTCCCCCGCCGACCGGACTGCCCGAACCTGAGCGGCAGGGCACCGTCCCTGCCGAACCGCCTGTGGATTCTTTCACCAGGGTCTTGTGGACGACGCCGACCGAGACCTTGACTCCGGCCGCGATGGTGCGGCTGGCCTCGCCGCCCTGACGGCGGTGTGCCTGCCGAAAACTACGTCCGTGCAGGTGGGACGTGTAGGACGTGGGCTCCGACACGGGGCTTGATCAGTCGCAAGGACTGGCCGCGGTGAGGCGGTTGCCGCGGGATGATGGGTGGCTGTGCTGTTGCGATTGGCCTGCTTGACCGTGGCCCCCAACGCCCCCAGCCATCAAGGCCCCTCACGAGGCCCCTTGGGAAGTCATCAGAATTAGCGGTAGGCCGTACGTCGCCGGAATGATCTTGGGTAGGTATTCCGGTGAGGGATCCCCCACAGAACAGCTCGCCAACCACGCACCCGTCTTCTCGATCAAGATTGTTCTCAGCGCCAACGGCTGCCTGCTGGGTCCCCGGACGCGTCGGAGACGCTCCTCGAACGAACTGTACTAGACATCGATCTTATGAGTGTCTACTGTCGGTGGACATATCTTCTATGAGTGTCTACTCCGATGGGGTTCCGATGCCCACAGCCGGCACGATCCAGGACCTGCCCTTCGAACGCGGCCGCGCTGGCCGGGTCGCCAACGCCAAGGCCGCACTTCCCGTCGACGTGGTCGAGGCGTTCCATGCCGGGATGTTCCGTACCGACGCCCTGGTCGATGCCGTCGCCGATGACATCGCCGCCATGCCCCGAGGCGAGGGCTGGCAGTTCCTGGACCGGGCGTTTCGGGATCGCACACCGGCCGTCCAGGGCGCCCCGCCCTCCATCGAGGCGCTCCTGGCACCGTTGATGGATCCTCCGGCCTGGTACGACGCCGAGCAGATCACCCTGGGCGCGGCCGTGTGGTGGCGGTTCGTACCGGGTGTCGTGATCGGCCTGACCGGGTCGCTGATCTCCGGCATGGAGTTCGGGGATCTCAACAAGCCGCAGGCGTTCAACGGCCGATCGGTCACGATGGCGGCACGCCGGTATGAGGAGACCGCCCGCTGGGTTCTGGCCGTGTCCGAACCGGGGGCGGCCGGCCCAGGCGGGGCCGGGTTCGATGCGACCGTTCGGGTCCGGCTCGTGCACGCGATGGTGCGCAGGCATCTGCGGCGCAGTGGCGAGTGGGACTCGGTCGCGTGGGGAGAGCCGATCCACACCAGCGGGATGGCGCTGACGAACCTGGCCTTCCTGTTGATGCCGCTGGCGTTCTATGACCTGGTCGGCGTCGAGGTCACCGCCGAGGAGACCGAGGCGGTCCGGCAGCTGTGGCGATGGGTCGGCTATCTGATGGGCGTCCCGGACGAGTTGCTTCCCACATCGATGGAGCTGGCCGATCAGCTCTCCCGGACTGGGAACATGGTCCTGGCGCCGCCGGACGCCGACTCCAAGGTGCTGGTGGGAGCGGTGAGACGCGCTGGGATCCGGGCCGAGCGTGTGTTGCCCCGGCCGTTGTGGCCGTTGCTCGGCCCGGTCGTCCGCCCTCCGGTCTCGGCGGTCGTCTGGGGAGCCAGCAACGCCGTCGTCAAGAAGTCCATCATCACCGACGACAGCGGCAGCGGCCCCCTGTCCATCCCCGCCCGGGAGGCGCACCTGGCGATCAAGACGCTGCGTCCACTGGTGCGGCTGCGCGAACAGCGGCGCGTGCGCGGCGCGCTCGGCTCCGATCTCCAGATCGCCACCCGGCAGCGCGAACACCTCGCTGGCACGCTCGCCCTGGTGAAGGCCGCCCCGCAGGTCCTGCATCCCGAGGACGCGGTCCATGCGGGCTAGTCTCGAATCCGTGGCATCAGCGACGAGACCTGACGACGGCACGGCGGTCGCGGCAGTGGAGCGGACGCTACTGGTCGCGCTCGGCCTCGTTCCCGACGACACCGAGCCCGCCCCGCAGCGCGAATCGGTCCGTGACCGGATCCTGGACGTCGCGACGGGCCTGTTCATCGCCAAGGGGATCACCGAGACCACCATGCGAGCGGTCGCCGAGGAGGCCGGGCTGTCGCGTGCGTGGCTGTACCGCCAGTTCGGCAGCCGCGACGAGATCGTCCAGGCGATCATCGTCCGCGAGGCCCGCCGGTTCGCCGAGGGCCTGGTCGCTGCCGACGATCCTCACCGGCCCGTTCGGGAGGCCGTCACCGGCACGTTCGTCCTCGTGGTCACCGAGCTGCGCCACAACGCGATGGTCCAGCGATTCCGGGTGCACGAACCACACCTGGTGTCGGCGTTCATCATCTGCGACTCCGGCCCGTTCCTGAAGGTCATGGTGGACGCCCTCGCCGGCTATCTCGACCGGCGCGCCGCCCTGGCACCCGAGCGCGCGGCGATCGCAGCGGAGGCGATCATTCGCCTGATCGTGTCGACCGGGCTGTCGGCGACCGCGGTGTGCAACTTCGACGACACCGACCAGCTGCGGACCTTCGCCGAACAGGTCATCCCGGCGCTGCTGGCCTGACGCGTCCCATTCGTTCCTGTGGCCGGCGGTCGGACTCACCCGCAGCCTGTATCTCAAAGAGCTGTACGTCGCCCGCTCGCGCTGGCGCTCCGGAGTCGGCACCGTGCTCATGCGCACCCTGTTCGAGGTCGCCGCCAAGCACGAGTGCAGCCGCGTCGAATGGACCACCGACGCCAACAACCCCGGTGCCCAACGGTTTTACGCCGACCTCGCGTTCCAGCAGCTCCCATCGAAGCTGTTCTTCCGGGCGGACGCTACGGCGATCGAGCACGGCCTTGGGTAGAGAGCGCGCCGACTTCGCATAAGTTTTTTATCGACTATCGCCGAGCGCGGGCGTCCGGGGCACCCCGATGGGTGATCAACCAGGTCGCCCGCCGGGCGCGGTGTCGGGTCGTGTGGTGAGGCTTGCGGCGAGGGTGTCCAGGCCTGCCTTGATCCGGTCGAGGGGCATGCCGCGCATCCGGCGCTGGTGGAGGAACAGGTTTGCGGCGAGGGGGGCGAGGAGGGCGTCGGCCAGGTAGGCGGCGTCGGCGTCCGCGCGGATCTCGTGGAGCAGCATCGTCAGGTGCCGGTGGTAGAGGCCGTACGAACCGTCGCGGAAGCGGGCGTCGGGCGGGTCGGACTCGGCCATCAGCAACAGCTCGGCCTGGGCCTCAGTGCGGTCGGCCAGGGCGTGCAGGAAGGCGCGGACGCGCTGGGAAGGCGCGGCGCCCGGGCCGAGCGGCGGAGGGCCCTGGATGAAGGCGGCCTGGAAGTCGCGCTCGCGGTCGTCGATCACGGCGTAGACGAGGCGGGCCCGGTCGCCGAACCGACGGTAGACCGTGCCGACGCCGACCCCGGCGGCCCGCGCGACCTCGTCCATGGAGACGGCCTCGGCCCCGCGGGTGGCGATGAACTCTGCGGCGGCGCGCAAGATGCGGCGGCGGTTGTGCGCCGCGTCCGCGCGTTCGGCGGGCGGACGCCCGACCACGGGCAGCTCCCGCATCCAGCCCCCTCTCGGCACGGCTCACCAGCGTAACTGGTTTGTATGCGGAAAACTCTCCGGTTAAGTTCCCTAAGCGGAAGTTTCTCCGATTAGCGGTGGGGAGTCGGGATGACGACGGATCTGGCGGGGCGGGCGGCCCTGGTGACGGGCGGCGGGCGCGGCATCGGCGCGGCGATCGCGCGGCGGCTGGCGCGACACGGCGCGGAAGTCGCGGTGACCTATGTGCGGGCTCCGGAACGGGCCGCCGGCGTCGTCGGTGAGATCGAGGCGGTGGGCGGGCGGGGGGCTGGCGATCGCCGCCGATGCCGCCGACCCCGCGGCGGTCTACCGGACGGCGGCCGAGCTGGGGCGGCTCGACATCCCGGTCAACAACGCAGGGATCGCGCCCTACGGGCCGCTGGAGGAGGTCTCGCTCGCCGAGCTCGACCGGACCCTGGCGATCCACGTTCGGGCGGCCTTCGTCGCGGCGCAGGCGGCGGCCCGCCACCTCGGGCCGGGCGGGCGCGTCATCACGATCGGCAGCAGCCTCGCCGCGCGCGTCCCCTACCCCGGCTGGACGCTGTACGCGATGAGCAAGTCGGCGCTCACCGGGCTCACCCGGGGCCTGGCCCGCGATCTCGGGCCGCGCGGGATCACCGCGAACGTGGTGCAGCCGGGCTCGACCGACACCGAGATGAACCCCGCCGACTCCCCGGACGCCGAGTTCGAGCGCGGGTTCACGGCACTGGGCCGGTACGGGCGCGCGGAGGAGATCGCCGCGATGGTGGCGCATCTGGCGAGCCCGGGCGGGGACTACGTCACCGGTGCGGCGATCGCCGTGGACGGGGGGTACGCATCCTGATGGCCTGGATCTTCTTGCTGATCGCGGGGTTGACGGAGCTGGTGTGGGCGGCGGCGCTGAAGCAGTCGGACGGCCTGACGCGCCTCTGGCCGGCCGTCATCGGACTCTCGGTGGCGCTGCTCAGTGTCGTCGTGCTGTCGCTGTCGCTTCGGACGCTGCCGGTCGGGACGGCTTATGCGGTGTTCGTCGGCATCGGAGCCCTCGGCGTCGCGCTCGTCGGCATCGTCGCGTTCGGCGAGAGCGCGTCGCTGGCCCGGCTGGCGTTCCTCGCCCTGATCGTCGTCGGCGTGATCGGCCTGCAGATGCTGGAGAGCTCGTAATGGGTTGGCGTTGACCGTTGTGAACGCCTTGTCGACACCGTGGAGGCGGCCGTGCCGATCATCATCAAGGATGACCGGTGCGCCACCACGACCATGCACGAGGTCGTCAGGGGATGGGTTCCAGGAGGAGGACGGGGATGTCCCGGGGGGCTGCCGTCGCCCGGTAGCCGGGGAAGTCGGGCCAGATGGCGTCGGCGGTGCGCCACACGTCGTCCTTCTCCGCGCCGGAGACCTCGCGGGCGCGTAGCCGCCTGATCGTTGCACCGTCGCGGAGGTCGACGTCGGGATGGGCGATCACGTTGTGGTACCAGGCGGGGTGCACGGGCGCCCCGCCGTAGGAGGCCACGACGGCGTAGGAGCCGTTGTGCTCGATCTTCAGCAGCGGGGTCTTGCGGATCTGGCCGGTCCTGGCGCCGAGGGTGGAAAGGATGACGACCGGTCTGCCCTCGAGGGTGCCGCCTTGTTCGCCGTCGGTGGCTTCGTAGAGGACGACCTGGTCACGGATGGCGTCAAAGGGGCTGGGTGCGTAATCGGGCACTTCGAACTCCGTTGGATGCGTTCACACGGGGTCGACCGGTTCACCGACCAGTTCGGCGACCAGGAAACGGAGAAGGTCCTGGCGCTCCTGGGCGCTTCGGGCCTGGACGAGCAGGCCTTCGACGAAGACGACGATCGTGGCCGTGACGAGGTCGAGCCTGTCGGGCTCGACGTGGGGGGCGAGCAGGGCGCGCAGGCGGGAGGTCATGGCCTCCTGGAAGCCCGCTTCGAGATCGGCCGCGGCCGGGGAGTGCTTGGCGCGTTCGTGCATGGCGTGGGTGAGCGGCTGGAGGGCGGTGAGGCTTTCCACGGCCCATCGCAGCCGCGTCATCACGTGGTCGTCCTCGGGGGGAGTGCTGAGGTCCTGGGCGTACACGTCGGCCAGGGCGGCGACGAACAGATCGTCCTTGGTGGGGAAGTACCAGTAGATCGCGGTCCGGGCGAGGCCGAGCCGCTTGGCGACCGCGCTGTGGGACAGGGCGGAGGGACCGCCGTCGCGCAGGATGCTCACCGCGGTCCGGCGGATCTCTGCGACCTTGGCGTCCCGGTCGACGTCCTGTCTGTTGCGCGGCATATCGGGACGGTATCTCAGCGGGCGTGCTCCCAGGCCGCCTTGGCGTCGGCGGTGATCGGGGAGTCGGGGCCCACGACCAGGGTGTCGGCCAGGTCGTCGGGGAGCCCGCCGCCTTCCCGGACCGCGTCCGTGATCGCGGCACGCAACTCCATCGGATGGCGGTAGGCGTGCTCGACGGTCTCCGCGGGATAGAAGACCCGTTCGTGGTCTCCCTGCACGGCGTGGACGATCAGCCCGGCGAGCTCCGCCGCGGTGCCCGTGCCGAGCATCTCGTCCAGGAGTTCCACGAAACCGGGCAGCAGCGTGCTCGCTCCCAGTGCCGGGGTGTCGACCGGGCCGGGGATCACCTCGATGGCGGAGACACCGGAGCCCGGCAGTTCCAGGCGCAGGGTGGAGGTGAGCTGCGCGAGCGCCGCCTTCGCCGCGGAGCTGTGGCCCAGCGACGGCCAGGCGAGCACCTGCCGGATCGAGGTCACGTTGACCACGGCCCCCGCGCGGCGTTCCCGCATTCCGGGGACGAGCGCGGCGATCATCGCCAGCGGCGCCCACCAGTCCACCTCGAACATGCGCCGGGCCTCGGCACGGTCGCCGACCGCCCAGGCCGTCCCGCCGGTCTCGCTCCCCGCGCTGTTGACCAGGACGTCCACGGGCCCGGCCCGCTCCGCGACCCGGGCCGCCGCACCCGGCTCGCCCAGATCCGCGGTGATCACCGAGACCATGCCGCCGAACTCGTCTACGAGCGCCGCCAGGCGCTCGGCCCGGCGCGCCACGGCGACCACCTCCGCGCCGGCCGCGGCGAACGCCCGCGCCGTCTCCCGGCCGATCCCGCTCGAGGCTCCGGTCACCAGGACCCGCCTGCCTTCGATCTCCATGGACTCTCCTCTTGTCAAGGTGACAAGACCATAGGCTCTTTCTTGTCACCGCGTCAAGAGCGTCGGGCGGGGGCGTGACGAGGATGCGCGGCCGGTTGTCAGGACCGGTCACCCACGCGGGAGCGCCCGGCCCTCACCTCTTGCCGGTCTGAACCGAGAGCAGTTGGCAAGCGGTTTCGCTCGCTGCCGCGCGAGAGGGAACCGGACCAGCCCGCAGTCCAAAGCACCTTCACCACACCTGAAAGGACCTTCAGGCCCGGAGGGCTGCGGAAACTCATCCGCAAGGTCAGACGCGACGTCTCTCGGCGAGCCTCGGGCCGGAAGGCGAGCGGGCCGAGCAAAGTGGGTTGGCCCGCGGCCCGCGGCCCGCGGACTGAGGCGTCGCTGCGTCAGTGGCTCTTTCGCACGTGCTCGACGAAATCCCAGAGGGCACCCTCGCGTGCAGTGTCGTAGGACTCTTCGGACGAGGGCACTGCCCGGCTTCGGTCGAGGTAGGAGCCGGAAGGCGCGGTGGTACGGCCGAGGACGGCATCGGCGAGTTTGCGTCCGGCGGCGGGGACCGTGTCGACGATGGGCAGGACGGACAGTGCCGGGAGGACCCACCGGTTGAGGAAGCGGTCGACGGGGCCGGCGGCGCGGGCCAGTCCGGTGCCGGGCACGAGGCCGGGATTGTAGGAGAGGATGTCGACGCCGACGGGCAGGCGCCTGGCCCACTCGTGCACGAGGTAGATGGCGGCGAGCTTGCTGGTCGAGTAGGCCGTGCGTCCGGCGGCGACGGTGGCGGGGCCCGGGAAGGCGCCCGGCCGGGCGAGGGCTTCCGGGGCGGCCCAGCGCGGTGCCGGGACGATGCCGCCGGTGTGCCGGAAGTCGCCGAAGTGTGTGTCGCTGACGGTGACCACGATTCGGGCGGGTGCATGGAACCGGTGCTCGAAGGCATGGAGCAGCAGATGGTTGGCCAGCACGTTCACGGCGAAGGTCGTCTCGAACCCGTCCGGGGTGGTGTGCAGGGCGTCGACGAACTGGACGCCGGCGTTGCCGGCGAACGTGTGCAGGGCAGGGAGGTCGCCTTGGTCGAGCATCCGGGTCACGGTCTGGTGGGAGGAGCGGATGCTGTCGATGCTCGCCAGATCAGTGTCCACCAGCGTGACGTGGTCGCTGATGGCCCGCAGTTCCTTGAGGGTGCTGCGGCCGGATTCTCCCCGTGCGAGCAGGACCAGGTGGGTCTCGTGATCGTTGCGGAGGACCTCCGAGGCCGCGGCGCGGCCGATGCCGCGCGTCGCCCCGGTCATGATCAGCGTGCGCATGGCTCGTTCCGTTCTTTCGGAGCTGCTCGGACTCGTGGCTGCGCCCGCGTGCCCGGCCTGCCACCTGGAAGGCTGGGCGTAGATCCTGAGGCGCATAAAGGTAGTCTGCGCCAAGCCGGGTCTCTGCTTTGATGGGGAAGCTGGCATGCCCTCCGTCTGCGGCGGCTCCAGTCGACCCGGCACGCGTCCCGCCTCGGCATGGAAGCGCAACGCTGCAGCCGCCCCCCGGCGGATGGACCGGCTGATCATGCTGTGCTCCAAGGACAGCCGGACGTGGCTCGGTCCCGATGCCCTCGACCCGCGCGCCGCACGGCCGCCACTGGTCGGATTCGGCGGCGAAGTGCAAGTCGCCGGGGGATCGGGCGCCATGAGAAACCGCGATCCCGGCTGAAATCGTTCCGGTGGGCCAGCGCGCGCAGCGCCACCGACCGCAGTGGCCCTAGGCCGATCGCGCCTGTGGCGATGAGGGCGTCCCCGGCTGTGCGCGCCGGACTCTGCGATGGATACCACCGTGGCTGTGGGAGTGCTCCGGCCAGGGGAGAGGAGGAGGGAATGGCCAGTGCGGCCGGGATCGGCTACTCGGGCGCTTCACCATGCTCCCGCTCGGCGCTCTCCGGCGGCGGCAACGGGCGCTCCGATCGGGAGAGCGTGTTCGCCAGTTGGCCGGTCGCCTTCACCAACTCCTCGAGGGCCTTGACCCCATCGTGCGTCGTTTTGGCGCCAAGGCGGTTGATCCCGCCGTAGACGGCCATATCGATCTTGTAGGTCAGTGTCTCAACGGCTCCGAACGGGCCGTCGGCTTCGACGGTGGCCGTGTACTGCATCGGCAGCGTGGAGGCGAAACGCTCGTGCGTGAGATCGAAGAACCACTCCATACGGCGGCCCGGTGGCATCAGAGCGATCCCGTTCGTCAGCAGCAGGGAGTTCCGGATGGGCTTCCAGTTGGGCCGGCTCGTCTCGCCCACCCGCTCGAGCGGAGGATTGAAACGGATGCGCACGTTGCGGGCAACGGTTGGACCGGTGTTCTCGATGACCAAGACGAACACATGGCTGACATGGTCAGATGGCCGGATGTCGACCACGACGTCACGACCTGCGGCACACCGGCCTGACGTGGATGGGCGTCCCGGTGCATGTGCTCCGCAAGATCGCCGGGCACGGATCACTCAGTACGACACAGCGGTACCTGCACCCGGATGCCGCGTCGATCAGCGCGGCCGGAGAGGCTCTGAGTGTCCATCTGAGGGCCCGTAGGTCCCCGGATGGTCCCCGGCTCCGGGCCGTCTAGATCGTGACGGCTACGGCCACCAGGAACACAAAAGCCCTGTTGACCTCGGATCACTCCGTGATCGACAGGGCTTCCTGTTCTGTCGGGACGGCGGGATTTGAACCCACGACCCCTTGACCCCCAGCTACCGGCAAGAACGATCAAAGCGCTGAGCATCCCAGCATGCGGCGTCCGTTGGGGTCCACTGGAATCCGCCCTCCACCGGTGGGGGTGCTGTACTTCCCGGCTGTACTTTGACGCAACACTCAACTCCAGATAGGCCAGGTGACCTGGCGCGGTCGCCCGGTCGAGGCGTGTACGAGGGGCGCGCCGCGCTCGAACCGGTCGGAGCAGACCCGGATGAAGCCCAGCCGGTCGGCGTGCGCCCAGTCCATGCCAGCCTTACGCCAACGTCATCTTCACGAGAGGCGGAAGGTGCCCGAAGCGATCACGTCCAAGAGCTTTTCAATCAAGAGAGTTGTAAGCTCTTGTGTCGTGGTCACCTTCAGAAGTTCGTTGATTGTGATAACTAGCAGGCGATGTCCACGAGTCTGAGCAGAAGAAGCTTTGTGGTAGACCGCAGTTAATTCCCTTGGGTCACCTGTCACTCCATTCGCTGCCACGAGTATGCCAAGCTCAATGCGTCGATTCGCCAGTTTGTCGATAAAGGCTCCGACGGTGGGTGAATCTACCGGGTCGCTCCAATTCTTGCACTCGACTAGAAAAAGATTTGGAAAGCAGCCCATGTCATGGAGCTTACTATTAGCCACAGCTATGTCTATCTCTTCACTGTGAAATTCGTTTAGGGTATCCTTCCGAGTTCTAAAACCTGGTACCTGGTCGAGCAAGTAGCAGAACCAGTCTTCGAAAGCACGGCCGCGAACAGTTGTACTGCGCGTTTTGTCCATGCTCAAGGCGTGGAGATCACTAATCCTGGAGGTCGAGTACGCCGCCATGTTAGATGCGCTCCGTTGCCTTAGTGACTTCCTCGGTAAGCACCTCCGAGAAACTCTTGTACCCGAGTTGCTCAATCAGATCCTCAAGGGCGAGTCTGAGCACAAGGGGTGTGGTCCTTTTAGCAGGAAAGCGTCGTCCATCTCTGCTGTCATAGAGCAAGACGCCCAGCTGGGCCCGCCGATTAAGCGTTGCTTCCTGGAGGCGCAGTTCGGAATCATGCAGCCTTCGCTCATTCAAATGTCCTGCCAGGACTTCTACTAGCGCGATCTCGTCTGACTCGCGCGATGGCAACACGGCCATGTCGAAGCCACGATCCGGCCTACTCTTCTCCGGGTTCTCGGCGAATGCCACTCCTGCCGCCCGTATGAGTTCAACAGCAAGTTGCTCGACCTGGAAAGAGGGCATTTTTGGCCCTTCTTCTTGTCGCAGCGACTTAAGTAGACGTATGTATCGCTTGGGCTCAACGGGAGGGCCGATTTCAGCGGGCGGCTTTGCGTTATCCTGTCGAGGTTCTGAAAGGCTGGCTGTAAACGCCCAAAGGTGCAGTCGAAGACTGTCTACATCATTTAGCTGGCACGGAATTACTGCAAGCTGACTAGGAACAGATGGAGCCCGGAGGGGTGGGGGCGCGATCAGGCAGGTGGGAATTCTTCTTTCAATGGCCCTGCCCAACTGTAGCATTACTTCAAGGTTGGTCAGGGCGGCGGCGCTTTCGAGATTTGGCTCTGCTGTGGCAATGAACTGAGTGATGTCGGACAGAGGATCGAGATATCCTACGACAAGATCAGGCTGTTGGATATCCAGAGCGCGGTCCGCTACCACTTTATCCGTGACCAAAACCTCTTGGATACCAATCTCTCGGCAGATATCTGTAAGTGGTCCTAGGTCAGGGTTTCCTGCCTTAATCAACGTAGCAACAAGCACCAGCTAGACACCGCCTTCACAAGACCGAGGGTGATAGACGTCTCGGACAGCACACTAGCCTGCCTAGGTCCCCTGAGCCAGCAGCGCCGTTGGTTAGGTGGGTCGTTGAAGCGATCGTCTGGGTGGCACGCATGGAGAACTCAGCGAATGCGCTAAGTGCAGAGGCTCCGGTCGGGATGGCCGACCGGAGCCCCTATGAGCCTTTTTGGTTAGACGTCCAGGTAGTGGAACGTGGGCTTGGGGTGCATCAGGAAGTCGTGGTGCGAGATGTTCCAGGCGTATGCGCCGGCCATCGAGAAGGCCGCGAGGTCACCGACGGCGATGCTTTCGGTCGGTACATCTCGGGCGAAGACATCCTTCGGCGTGCAAAGTTGGCCCACCAGCGTCACCGGCTTGTCGGTCGCCTGCGGACCATCGCCGGAACCCTTCAGGACCACGAAGGGGTGGTTGTGCTGCTTCGTGACGGGCGTGCGGATGTGCATGGTGCCGCCGCGGACGACGGCGTACCACTGGCCGTGTGCCTGCTTCACGTCCAGCACGTCGGTGACGTACCAGCCCGAGTAGACGCTGATGGATCGGCCGGGCTCGATGCGCAGGGTTTCGCCCGGGCGGGCTAGGGCTGCGACGTCCTGGCCGTACTGCTTCCAGTCGAAGCGGTCGTTGGGCGAGCCGTAGTCAACGGCCATGCCGCCGCCGACGTTGAATTCCCGCGGGCCATCGTGGCCGATCTTGTCGAGCCAAGCGCGGCCCCAGTCGAGGATCTCGGCGGACTGGCGGACCATGGCGGAGGCGTCCAGCCCGGATGCGAGGTGCGCGTGAATGCCTCGGAGGCGGACACGGAGTGAGGTGGTCAGGATTTCCCGGCACGTCTCGATCAGATCGGGGTCCATGCCGAACGGTCCGATCATCGCCAGGGCCACGCCGCTGCGATCGCCCGCGAGGTTGACGCGTAGCAGGACATCGACGTCTTGGCCGGCCGCGTCGGCGATTTGGGCGAGCCGCGCGAGTTCGTGCGGGCTCTCGACGTGGATTCGCTCCACGCCGAGCTTCAGCGCCAACTCCAGTTCACGGTCGGTCTTCCCGGGGCCGCCGAAGGCCAGGCGCGCATCCGGCAGCGCTTCGCGGACGTGCGCCAGCTCGCCACCGGACGCGACTTCGATGCCATCGACGTACGGCGCGAGTGCTTGGAGGATCGGCACGTCGGGGTTGGCTTTCGCGGCGTAGAAGATCTCTGGCCCGCCCGGCACGCTGAGAGCCGTCTTCACCTCGGCCGCGTGCTCTCGCAGCGCTGTCAGGTCGTACACGAAGGCGGGCAACTCGGCGCTCGTGGCCAGAGCCTTGGCTTTGTCTTCGACGAGACGCGTGATCATCGTGTGTGTCTCCGGGTGTCAGGCGAGCGGGAATTCGTACTCGGCCACCAGGTAGTGGGCGGGAGCCACCGTGATGGTCACCTCTACTGCCTTGCCTTCGGCCGTCCTGCCCACGTGCATGATCTCCATGACGGTCCGCTCGGGGCTGATTTCGAGCGCGAGCGCTTCGGCGTCGGTAGGAAGGCGGCTCGGGGTGATGTGCTCCTGTGCCGTCACCTGTGGGTAGCCCAGCTCGGCGAGGGCGGTCTTCACGCCGCCCACGATCACCGGGGCTTCCTCTTCCAGGACGGTTCCTCCTGCGATGTCCAGGGGGAACCAGCTTGCATTAAGCCGGACGGGGATGCCACTGGCCAGCAGGCGCCGGCGACGGACCAGGCAGTTCGGCTCACCGGCCGGTAGTCCGAGCGTCTCGGCGACCTCAGCCGGCGGCTCGGCGTGCTCGGTCGTGATCTCGTGCTGAGGTTCGAGCCCGAGCGCGCGCACCTCGGCATCGAAGGCGCCCCGCGCACCGTTGTTCTCCCGGGTCGTGCGGTCGTAGCGCGCGGGGGAGTGCAGCATCGGCGGCAGCCAGGTGACGATCGTCCCTCGCCCCTGACGCGGCCGGACGATGCCCTCCGCGGCCAGCATCTGCATCGCGCGGTTGACGAGGCTGCGCGATGCGCCGTAGCGCTCGGCCAGCTCTGGCTCGGGCGGCAAGACCGAACCCGTCGGGTACTGGCGGTCCTGGATCTCCTGACGGATTTTCGCCGCGATCTCGCGGAACCCGTACCGCTGTGACTGCTGCATCTACCTGCTCCTTCCTAGCCCCTTAGGGCTACCTAACCAGAGACAAGGCCAAACGCCAAACGATTGACGCCACTTGACAAGCGTCGCCAGGCGGGCGCAATATCAGGATACGCGAGACGCCAAACGTTTAACGTCTGACGCTCGGCCCAACTTCATACGGCATCGGTGGTCGTCGCCCTCGTGTTGTGCGGGTTGACCAAAGTCCCTGGACCGGCGCGGTTCACGCGGTGCCAAGAGCTTCTGTGGCGCTTGCGCTGCCTGTCCCGCGCGGTCGGAGGTTCTGGTCTTCGGATCGGGCCGGCTGTCCGTTCGGGGCGGAGAACGCAAGGACTCAGGTTCCGACCTCGGAGGGTTCCTCTCGATGTACTCCAACGGCCGCCCGGTCATCCGTCTGTCGTCTCTGTCGCCGAATCTGGTCAGCATGTCCGACCGGGGCGGTTGCACCCTGGTTGGTTGCCCGGACTGCGGTGTCTGGCGCTCGGTGAAGCGCAGCATGATCACGCCGCATCGGGGCCCGGAGGTGCCGGGCGCGGAGGCGTGGCCGAACGAGTTCCGTCCGCCGGCGCCGTGGTGCCCGGGCAGCGGCCAGAAGGTCAAGATCGATCTGACCTTCGAGGAGTGGCGGGCGCGGCTGGCGGAGGGATGCTGGCAGGCCGGGCAGCGCCGCCGGACGCGCGTGATGCCGCGCCCCAAGCCGCCCGCCGCGCCGGCCGTCGTTCAGATGGCGGCCCGCTGACCCATCTCGATCTCTCGCGCCCCGGCCTGATTCAGGCCGGGGCGCTTGTGTCTGTCCGATCCGATCGAACGGAGTGATGCAGCCGATGATGTTCCGATTCCACGACGCCGCCGACCGTGAGCGGGCGTCGGACGGGGCGAGCCGGTACGGCGTGTACCTGCGGCAGAACATCGACCGGTTCACCGATTGGGGTGAGCTGGTGACCACCGACCCCGGCATGTTCGCGCTGGCCGCCTGGCAGGTCGCCACCTCGCCGGTCATGTCGCCGGCGTACCTGGACTGGACGGCCGAGCGCGTCCAGTCGGTGGACTTGTCCCTCAGCGAGCACGACGCCTCGCTGATCGCCCGGGTTCAGGTCGTGGTCCCGCGTCCGGCCGCGCTGGCCGACGTTCAGGGCTTCGCCGAGTGGGACCCGGGCGACTGGTGGGAGCACGGCTACCGCGAGCCCACCGACGGCGCGCTGATGCACTGTCCGGCGATGCTGACCAGCACGACGCTGCTGTTCGCGATCCCGCGACGCGAGCTGTACGCCCCGCAGAACGCGCCCGAGCTGACCGTCCGGGACGCCAAGAAGGCGGTCAGGTGGCTGGCGGCGGTGCTGGACGAGCGGCTGGCGCCGATCGTGCGGGCGCTGGACGCCGCGCCGGCCGGGGCCGCGCGGTGAGCCGGGCGCGGTTGCGGCTGGTGAAGGTCCGGCTGTCGGGCGACGCCGACGACGTGACGGCGCTGGCCGATCTGCTGGCCGGGTTGTCCGGCGAGCGGTGCGCGGTCGGGGAGGTCTCGGCCCCGTACCCGAACCGGCGTGACGGCGGCGTGCGCCGCTACCTCGATGTCGTTTTGACCGCCCCGGCCGACGGCTAGGGCCCCGCAGAGTTCCCCGAACCCCAGCAGACGCCGACCCTTCACTGAACGCGGCCCCGGCCGCGCCGTCTCCGACGCCGTCAGGCCCGCCCCGACCACGGGGGCGGGCCTGACGGCGTTGTGCGATCCGTCCTGAAAGGACCCCGTGCCCATGAACGGCATGCCTGCCCGTCTGCCCACCGACCTGGCCGACCGCACGCCCGTCACGCGACCCGAGACCGCGCCCGCTCGACAGGCCGGGTTCTACGTGTCGGTGCGGACCAGTGCCCGCATGGCCGAATCGGCGCTGGCGCTGGGCCCGTTCCCCGACCGCGACACCGCACACGCCCATCTGCCGCTGGTGCGCGCGTTCGTCGCGGCCCGGCACCGGGGCGGGGAGTGGTGGCGGTTCTCGGTCTCCCGCGTGACCGCCCGGCCGGGCCGGGCGCTGCCGGCCGGGACGCTGAACGCCCTCATTCCGCAGGCCGGTGACGAGCTGGCCGCCTGACCGCTGGAGCTGACACCCGAGTCCGGGCGGCCCCGCCCCGCGCGCACGATTGCGCGGTGGCGGGGCCGTCTCACCCGGTGCCAGACGCCTGGCCCCTTCGTCATCCGATCCCCCCGGGAGGGGGAGAAGGGAGCGCTGCGTGATGACGAACCCGATGATGCCCCCGACGGCGGTGCCGGTCGCGGTGAGCGACCCGCGCCCGATCCCGACCGGTCCCGCCCACCCGTCCGGCGCGCAGGACGGTGCGGGGACGGGCGGGTGCTCCAACTGCGGAAGCGTCCGCAGCGTGCGGGTGCTGCCCGGCGGGCGGCACCGGTGCGCCTGCGGACACCGCTGGACCGACACGCCCCGACCCACGATCCTGCCCGCGACCCGGCCTGCGGTCGGGCACACCGCCGATGGCACGCCGTAGCTCCGCGCGGTTCTGGGACCCGCGCGGGGACATCCACGGCATTCCCACCTACCCGTGGCGGATGGCGCCGCCGCATCTGGCGACGCGCCGCCAGCTCGCCGCTGCCGGGCTCCGCCCCGGCGGTCAGGACGTGGCCGCTCAGGTGCTGTGGCACCGGTGGCGGGGGTTCGGCGTGGCCTACCTGTACGACACCCGGCTGGCGCTGCCCAAGCGCACCCCGACCGCCGCGCAGCGCGCCGCACTGGCCAAAGCGCTGGCCGCGCGCCGGTTCTGCCCGCGCTGCCGAACCGACGCCGGTTACGTACTACGGCGCCGGCTGGGGTGCTGCAACGCGTGCGCGAGCGACTGGGAACGCGACCACGCCGGCTGACCCGCCCCTCTTCTGACCTGCACCTCTGCTCTCCCACTGGCCTGCCCGACTCGGGCGGGCCGGTCTCGCCCGCATGCCCTCTTGAAAGGACGCCGTGATGAACGCCGACCTGACCGCCCTGCCCACCGCCCGCACCGAGCCCACCGGCGCCACCAAGCCGACCGGCCCCGCCGCGGCGGGGCCGGGTCACGGGCCGCTGATGCTGCCCGAGGACGGGATCGTGGACCCGATCGCGATCGAGATCGCCGCGAGCGGCGCCCGTCCGGTCGCGCTCACCCAGACCGAGCGGGTGCTGGCCGCGGCCCGCATCCTGGCCGCGGGCGGCTCCCGCACCGACATCGCCACCCGGCTGCACGTCTCGGGTAACACCGCCCGCCGCCTGGCCGAGCGCGCCCGCCGCGTCGGCGACACCGGCGACCTGTGGGCCGCCTGACCGCCCCTCACCTCTCCCTCCCGTCCGCTGCGTTCCGAAGGAGTTGCCCCATGCCCGACTACGTCCCGACCACCGTCCCCGCCGCGTGCGCGGCGGACGCCGCCGAGTTGGCGGCGCTGCGCCACCAGGAGCGCCGCCACACCGTCACCCGCGCCGCGATCGGCGGCGCGTTCCTGCTGATCGGTGCCGCGCTGACCGGGCCGGTGCTGCTGGCGATCCCGCCGCACCTGGTGGCCGCCGCCGTGCTGGTGGCGCTGGCCGCCGCCGGCGCGGTGCGGCTCGCCGAGGACGCCGCCGCCTGGCTGCGCGCCCGCTACGAACTGGCCCCGGGACGCGGGCGCCGGTGGCCGGTGGTGCGGCGCTGGTACGCGCCCGGCGCGCTGGTCTGGTACGCCGATGCCGACGCCGTGACCGGGCCGGTGCCGCTGGCGGTGCTGGACTGGACGCATGACCCGGCCTGTCACCAGCCATGGGCGCTGGTCCACAACGGCACCGCCCCCGACCCGGCCACGGGCACCTGGGGTGCGGTGTGGGCGCCGCTGGACGAGCTGACGCCCCACCCGCCCGAGCCCATCCCCACCGACCCGACCCCGGTACCGGACGCGGCCGGGCTCGGGCTGACCGCATGAGCGCCCGGCCGATCTGGGAGCGGCTCGGGCTGGCCGATGCGGTCATGCTCGCCGGCAGCACCGCCGGGGCGGTGTGGCTGACGCTGACCACCTTCACCCCGATCGAGCACGCCGCCGCGCTCATGCTGGCCGGCCTCGCCGCCGTCGCCGCGTTCCGCGCCATGCACAAGCGCATCCGCCACGCCCCGGCCCCGGCGGAGGACGGCACGCCGCCTGGTGAGCACACCGCGCGCGAGTGACCCCCGCCCGGGGCCGCCACCCTGAACGACCCCCGTCCCGCGCCGCCCCCGAGCCGTACCGGCCCGGGGGCGGCGCGGTGGAAGGAGACGCCCCGATGAACGCCGACCCGACGACCCCCGCCCCGGTGAACACCGGCCCCGCGCCCGCCGGGACGCGTTCACCGCACACCCC
>NZ_BAAAMR010000134.1:0-23638 GCF_039529375.1 Actinomadura napierensis | reverse complement strand
TCGTGGCGCGGGCGGCGGCCGTCGCCGACCTGGCCGCCGCCCGCCGCGCCCGGTCAGCGGCGCTTACGCAGCGCGACGCGCAGGACCAGGGCCAGGCCCGCGAGAACTGCTGACGCCGCACCCGTGAGCGCCAGGTTCTGCCGCCGGATACGAGCCGGGATCCGCGCGTACGGCATCGTGGAGAACGACACCAGCTCGTACCGCGACACGTAGCGTCCGGCGAGGCGCCGTTCCAGCGCATGCGTCGCCGCCTGCTTCGCCCGGTAGACGGGGGACGACACGCGGTCGCGCATCTCGATGAAGTTGTCCAGCGCCATCTCGGCGATCGCGTCGGTGTTCGGCTTGCGGCGCTCCTCGTAGAGCGCCAGCGCGCGGGCCCAGTCGCCGCCGGTCTCGGTGAGGCACCGGTCGATCTCGATGCAGTCCTCGAACGCGCAGTTGGCGCCCTGCCCGAAGAACGGGACGATCGCGTGCGCGGCGTCCCCGAGCAGCGCGACGATCGCGCCGTCGCCCCGCCGCGTCCACGGCCGGCACCGGACGGTCACCAGCGACCCCACCGGGTTGCGCGCGTAGTCCTCGACCAGGTCCGGGATCAGGCCCGCGACGTCCGGGTAGTGCTCGGCGAAGTACGCGGTGACCTTCCCGGCGGTGTCGAGCGCCGCGAGGTCGGACTTCGGCCAGAACAGCGTGCAGGTGAACGAGCGGTCCAGGTTCGGCAGCGCGATCATCATGGACGTGCCGCGCGGCCAGATGTGCAGCGCGTCCGGGTCCAGCGCGAAGTCGCCGCCGCGCGGCGGGACGGTCAGCTCCTTGTACCCGTGCTCCAGGAAGTCGGCGTCCTCGTTGAGGTCGAGGGACCGGCGCACGAGGCTGTAGGCGCCGTCCCCGGCCAGCACGACGTCCGCGGGCTCGGTGCCGCCGTCCTCCAGCAGCAGCGCGCCCGCCTGGACGTCCACGCCGGTGACGCGCTGGGAGAAGCGCAGCGTCACGCCGGGCGTGGCCTCGGCGGTGTCCAGCAGCGACTCGTTGAGCTGCGCCCGGCTGATCGAGTTGATGGCGCGCGCGCCGTCGGCGCTGTAGGGCTGGAAGTTCTGCTCCTTGCCCCGCGGGTGCACCATCCGGCCGTGCATCGGCAGCGCCTGCTTGAGGGACCGGTCGCGCAGCCCCACCTGCTCCAGCGCCGCCAGGCCCCGGGCGGAGATCGCCAGGTTGATCGAGCGGCCCCGCTCGGCCCCCGCGATCCGGGGGTCGGGCCGCCGCTCGTAGACGGTCACCTCGGTGCCGCGGCGGCCGAGCAGCACTGCCAGCAGGCATCCCGCCAGTCCGGCGCCGACGATCGCGACGCGCTCGCCTCCCCGGTCAGGCGCCATGGACGGGCTCCTGTCCGGTGATGGGCTGCTCGGTCTGCGAGCGGACCTCCCACAGGTCGGGGAACGCGGGCGCGAACAGGGTGGAGCGCAGGTAGTCGGCGCCGGCGGACCCGCCGGTGCCGAGCTTGGCGCCGATCGTCCGCTCGACCATCTTCAGGTGCCGGTACCGCCACTCCTGCACGCCCTCGTCGACGTCGACGAGCGCCTCGCACACCTCGGCGGCGGGCCCGTTCTCGTCGGCGTAGACCGCCAGCAGCATCTTCTGCACGGCGGGGTCCGGCTCCCACGGCTGCGCGGTGTCGCGCTCGAGCGCCTCGCGCGGCACCGGGTGGCCCTGCGCGGCGAGGTAGCGCAGCAGCGAGTCGAACATGGACGGCCGCGACACCGCGGCGCGCAGCCGCTCGTCGCCGCGCAGCACCGACGCGGGGAACCCGCGCCGCCCGAGGACCGCCTCGATCTCGCGGAACTGGTCGCTCTGGAACCCGCTGGAGGTGCCGAGCTCGTCCCGGAACGCGGCGAACTGCCGGGGCGTCATCGTCTCCAGCACGTCCAGCTGCCCGACCACCGTCTTGAGGATCTTGGCGATCCGGCGCGCGGTCCGCAGCGCGCCCGCGCTGCCGCCCGCCTCCAGCCGGCGCTGCAGCAGCGCCGCCTCGTGCAGGATCTGCTTGAACCACAGCTCGTAGACCTGATGGATGATCACGAACAGCAGCTCGTCGTGGGCCTCGGTCTTCGGCTCCTGACAGGACAGCAGCCGGTCGAGCCGCAGGTACCCGCCGTACGTCATCGTCGGCGAATCCGCCATTACCGCCTCCTTGCGACAAAACGGATGCGAGCCGCAGCATATTGGATCGTTCCCGCCGGTCCGGCCCGCCGGCCGGCCCGTCCGTCCGGCGTCACCACAGGCGCAGCGACCGCCGGAAGATCCCCGCGACGTCGTCCTCGGTGACCGGGCGCGGCGACGCCACCAGCAGCCGCTGCTGCCTCATCGTCCCCTCGACCAGGCCGGGGACGTCGGCCTCGCCGTAGCCGACGCCGCCGATCCCGTCCGGGATGCCGATGTCGCGCATCAGGCTCAGCAGCGCCCGCGGCAGGTGCTCGGCCGGGTCGTCCGGGCGGTCCAAGCCCGGGTCGAGAAGCTCGGCCGCGCGGACGTGCCGCTCCGGCCGGGCCTGGAAGGTGAACCGGAACGCCTCCGGCGCGGTGAGCGACACCGACATCCCGTGCGGCACCATCGGCTCCCCGCCCGGATACCCGGCGGGACGGAACTCCTTGACCCGCCCGGCTATCGGGTAGGCGTTGGCGTGCGGGATGTGCACGCCCGCGTTGCCGAACCCGAGCCCCGCGAACGTCGCGGCCAGCGCCATGTCGGCGCGGGCCCGCCGGTCCTCCCCGTCCCGGACGGCCGCGCGGAACGACCGGGCGATCAGGCCGAGGGCCCTCTCGGACCACATGTCCGACACCGGGTTCGCGCCGCAGTACGGGACGCGCTGCTCGGGCCGCTTGCGCTCGTACGCGTCGTACGGCTTGGCGGTGTAGCTCTCCAGCGCGTGGCAGACGATGTCCATCCCGGCCGACGCGGTCACCTCGGCCGGCTGCGTCACCATCAGGTCGGGGTCGACGACGGCCAGCGCCGGGCGCATCCGCGGATGGCTGATGCCCGTCTTGACGCGCAGGTCCAGGACGTCCAGGACGCACACCGTCGTGCTCTCCGCCCCGGTGCCCGTCGTGGTGGGGACGGCGACCAGCGGCAGCAGCGGCCGCTCCGGCGCCCGTCCCGCGCCCACCGGCGGGTTCAGGTACTCGGCGAGGTCGCCGTCGTTGGTGGTGAGCAGGTTCACCGCCTTCGCGGTGTCGATGCTGGAGCCGCCGCCGACCGCGACGTAGGCGTCGTACGGCCCGGTGCCCCGCGCGTGTTCGACCGCCTCGCGCATGCTGGCGTCCGTCGGCTCGACGCGGACGCCGTCGAACACCGACGCCTCGATCCCGTACGCCTTCATCGCGCCGGCGACCCGCTGCGGGCCGCCCGTCGCGGCGACGCCCGGGTCCGTCACGACGAGCACCCGCCGGGCGCCGTGCTGCGCCAGGTCGTAGCCGATCTCGTCGGCCGCGCCCGTGCCGAACTTCAGTTGCGGCGCGCCGTAGGTGAAGACCGTTTCGTCGGCCATGTCCGCCCCTCGATGCCGGTACCGGTGATCGTTCCCCACGGTGTCACCGCGCGAACGGGCCGGACAAGGGCGGGGTCAGGTTTCGGGGCCGGCGGCGAAGGCGCGCAGGGCGTCCCCGTCGCCGGGGAAGGCGTCCTGGTCGCCGGCGAACAGCCCCGCGTCGTCGTACTGCCAGACCGCGGCGGACTTCCATCCGCCCGGGAAGGGGGCGGGCGTCGGGGAGCGCCAGCGCGCCGTCCACAGCGGGTTGGCGGCGCTGCGCTTGTCGTTCTTCGTGCACTGCCGCCACCAGGAGTAGTTGGTGTAGATCAGCGGGCGGCGCCCGGTGCGGGCCTCGTAGCGGCCGGTGAACGCGCCGATCCAGGCGACCATGGCGGCGGGGGACAGGCCGTAGCAGATGTCGAGGCCGTTGCGGTACGGGTTGTTCTCGACGTCGAGCGCGCCGGGGAGGGTGCGGCCGTCGGACGTCCAGCCGCCGCCGTTGGCGATGAAGTAGTCGGCCTGGGCGGCCCCGCCGGACACGTTCGGCAGCGCGAAATGGTAGGCGCCGTGCACCATTCCGGCGTCGGCGGCGCCGCGGGACTGCGCGGCGTAGTACGGGTTCTTGTAGGCGATGCCCTCGGTGGCCTTGGCGATGGAGAAGCGAGCACCGCGCGCCGTCGCGGCCGCCCAGTCCACGCCGGGCTGCCAACTGCTGACGTCCATCCCGCCGATATGGCCCTCGGGGACCTTCGTGGTGTTCACCGGACGCGCGGAGCGGCCGAGGGCGCCCATGCCCGCGTAGGCCTGCCCGGGACGCGGCGTCCTGGCCTCGCCGGGCGCGGCCGCGGGCCGGGCCGCTTGCGGCGCGGCGGTCAGCGCGGCGGTGACCGCCGCCATGGACAGGACGTGTGCGGCTACTCCGGGCAAGGCGCCTCCACAGGGTGAACGGGGCGATCATCACCCGGGCGGCGGGCCGCGCGGTGCCGCGACACGGAAAGCGGCGGCAAAGATCGCCGGCGCCCCTCTGCCGCCCCTGCGCGCCGGCCCGGACGCTAGCCTTCGGCGAGCTCGCCGACCGAGACCCGGACGGCGCGCAGCGCCGCGGTGATCTCGGCGGCGCGCTCGGCGGGCAGCGCGGCGATCCCGAATCCGGCCTCGTTCAGCGCGGCGGTGGCCTCCTCCGCCAGGTCGCGCCCGGCGGGGGTGATCGTGGCCAGCACGACGCGGCGGTCGTCGGGGGAGGGGGCGCGGCCGACGAGCCCGCGCCGCTCCAGGCGGCCGATGACGTTGGTGACGGACGCGGGGTGCACCATGAGCCGGGTGCCCATCTTGCCCATCGGCAGGGTGCCGGTGCGGGTGAAGGCGAGCAGCCGGAGCGCCTCGTAGGCGGCGAAGGTCAGCCCGTGCGGTTTCAGCACGGCCTCGATCCGGCTCAGCAGCAGCTGCTGCGCCCGCATCACCGAGGTGACGGCGGCCATGTGGTCGGCGTGCTCGGGCCAGCGGACGCTCCACTGGCGGTGGGCCTCGGCGATGGGATCGGGGGTGTCGGGCACCGCCCCACCGTATGCGGTCTTGACCTGGTCGCGCACGGAAACTATTTTAACTTCCAAATATTGGATGTCCAAGGGTTGAGGTGGGGGACGTGACCGGACCGCTCCACAAGCCGGTGCACCCGGTGCGCTTCGTGACGGCCGCGGCGCTGTTCGACGGGCACGACGCGGCCATCAACATCATGCGGCGGATCCTGCAGTCGCAGGGGGCCGAGGTGGTGCACCTCGGGCACGACCGGTCCGTCCGCGAGGTCGTCGACGCCGTGCTGGAGGAGGACGCCCAGGGCGTCGCGATCAGCTCCTACCAGGGCGGCCACGTCGAGTACTTCGAGTACCTGTCGCGCAGCCTCAAGGAGGCCGGCGCCGAGCAGGTACGGGTGTTCGGCGGCGGTGGCGGCGTGATCGTGCACGAGGAGATCGCGCGGCTCGCGGACGCCGGGGTGCGGATCTTCTCCCCGGAGGACGGGCAGCGGCTCGGCCTCCCCGGGATGATCAACGAGCTGGTCCGCGACTGCGACGTCGACCTGGCGGACGAACCCGTCCCCGCGGATGCCGTGGTCGCCGGCGACCGGCGCGCCCTCGCCCGGACGATCACCTGCCTGCAGGCCGGGAAGCTGGCCGACGCCGACCGGGCCGCGCTCGCCGACGCCGCGTCCGGGCGGCGCGTCCCGGTCCTCGGCATCACCGGGACGGGCGGCTCCGGCAAGTCGTCGCTCACCGACGAGCTGGTCCGCCGGCTGCGCGTCGACCAGGGCGACCGGCTGCGCGTCGCGGTGCTGGCCGTCGACCCGACGCGGCGCCGGGGCGGCGGCGCGCTGCTCGGCGACCGCATCCGGATGAACTCCCTGGACGGCGACCGCGTCTTCTTCCGCTCGCTCGCCACCCGCGGCGCCCGCGAGCTGCCCGAGAACATCGAGGACATGCTCACCGCGGTCAAGGCCGCCGGATACGACCTGGTCGTCCTGGAGACGCCCGGCATCGGGCAGGGCGACGCCGCGATCGTCCCGCTGGTGGACGTCTCGCTGTACGTGATGACGCCGGAGTTCGGCGCCGCGTCCCAGCTCGAGAAGATCGACATGCTCGACTTCGCGGACGTCGTGGCGATCAACAAGTTCGAGCGCCGCGGCGCCGAGGACGCCCGCCGCGACGTGTCCCGGCAGCTGGTCCGCAACCGGGAGGCCTTCGGGCAGCGGCCCGAGGACATGCCGGTGTTCGGCACCAGCGCCGCGACGTTCAACGACGACGGCGTCACCGCCCTCTACCAGCACCTCGGCCCCATGCTCGCCGAGCACGGCTTGAGCCTGGAGGACGGCGCGCTACCGCACGTCGACACGAAGGTCTCCACGGGTGCAGCGACGGTCATCCCGCCAGGGCGCGTGCGGTACCTGTCCGATATCGCCGAGACCGTCCGCGGCTACCACGCCGACACGGCCGCGCAGGCCGAGGCGGTGCGGCGGGTGCAGCGCCTCGACGAGGTCCGCGCCGAGCTGACCGACGCGTCCGAGGTCGAAGGGCTGCTGGAGAAGGCGCGCCGCGACGTCGCCCCGGAGAACGCGGAGCTGATCGAGGGCTGGCCGGCCGTCGTCGAGTCCTACTCCGGCGACGAGCAGGTCGTGAGGATCCGCGACAGGGAGCTGCGGACCAAGCTGACCCGCGAGTCGCTGTCGGGCAGCCGCATCCCGCGCGTCGCGCTGCCCCGCTACACCGACCACGGCGAACTGCTGCGCTTCCTGCGCGCCGAGAACCTGCCCGGCCGATTCCCGTTCACTGCGGGCGTCTTCCCGTTCAAGCGCGACAACGAGGACCCGGCCCGCATGTTCGCGGGGGAGGGCGACCCGTTCCGCACCAACCGCCGCTTCAAGCTGCTGTCGGAGGGCCAGCCCGCCACCCGCCTGTCCACCGCGTTCGACTCGGTCACCCTGTACGGCCGCGACCCCGACGAGCGTCCCGACGTGTACGGCAAGGTCGGCACGTCCGGTGTCTCGATCGCGACCCTCGATGACATGAAGGCGCTCTACGACGGGTTCGACCTGTCCTCGCCGACCACGTCGGTGTCGATGACGATCAACGGGCCCGCCCCGACGATCCTGGCGTTCTTCCTCAACTCCGCGATCGACCAGGGCATCGACGCGTTCCGCGAGGAGAACGGGCGCGAGCCGTCCGCCGAGGAGGCCGCGGAGATCCGGGCGCGGGTGCTGTCCACGGTGCGCGGCACCGTGCAGGCCGACATCCTCAAGGAGGACCAGGGCCAGAACACCTGCATCTTCTCCACCGAGTTCTCGCTGCGGATGATGGGCGACATCCAGGAATGGTTCATCGCCAACAAGGTCCGCAACTTCTACTCGGTGTCCATCTCCGGCTACCACATCGCCGAGGCCGGAGCGAACCCCATCAGCCAGCTCGCGTTCACGCTCGCCAACGGGTTCACCTACGTCGAGTCGTACCTGGCGCGCGGCATGGACATCGACGACTTCGCGCCCAACCTGTCGTTCTTCTTCTCCAACGGCATGGACCCCGAGTACAACGTGCTCGGACGCGTCGCCCGCCGCATCTGGGCCGTCGCCATGCGGGACCGCTACGGCGCCAACGAGCGCAGCCAGAAGCTGAAGTACCACGTGCAGACGTCCGGCCGTTCCCTGCACGCGCAGGAGATGCACTTCAACGACATCCGCACGACACTCCAGGCGCTCATCGCCATTTACGACAACTGCAACAGCCTGCACACCAACGCCTATGACGAGGCCGTCACCACGCCCACCGCGGAGTCGGTGCGGCGGGCGCTCGCGATCCAGCTCATCATCAACCGCGAGTGGGGTCTGGCGATGAACGAGAACCCGCTGCAGGGCTCGTTCATCATCGACGAGCTGACCGACCTGGTCGAGGAGGCCGTGCTGTCCGAGTTCGACCGGATCAGCGAGCGCGGCGGCGTCCTCGGGGCGATGGAGACCGGCTACCAGCGCGGCCGCATCCAGGACGAGTCGATGCTGTACGAGCAGCGCAAGCACGACGGGTCGCTGCCGATCGTCGGCGTCAACACCTTCCGCCTCCCGGACGCCGGCGACGGCACGCCCGACACGATCGAGCTGGCCCGCGCCACCGAGGACGAGAAGCGCTCCCAGCTGCGGCGGGTCCGCTCCTTCCAGTCCGCGCACGGCACGGAGGCCGAGACCGCGCTGGCCGCGCTGCAGGAGGCGGCGAGGACGGGAGGGAACGTGTTCGCGGTGCTGATGGACGCGGCGCGCGTGTGCAGCCTCCAGCAGATCACCGACGCGTTCTTCGAGGTCGGCGGCCAGTACCGCCGCAATGTCTGAGCGCAGCGAACCAGGGGGTGAGGGGGGTCGTCCCCCCCACAGAGAAACGTCTGAGCGCAGAGAAGCGTATGAGTCCACTGGACGACACCGGCGTTCCCGTTCCCGTTCCGGACCGGGTGCGCCGGGTGGTGTCCATCGTCCCGTCGCTGACCGAGACCGTCGCGGAGAGCGCGCCCGGCCTGCTGGCCGGCGCCACCGACTGGTGCACGCATCCGGCCGGTCTCGACGTGCCCCGGGTGCGCGGGACGAAGAACCCGGACGTGGAGCGGATCATCGGGCTGCGGCCCGACGTCGTCCTCGGCAACACCGAGGAGAACCGCCCGGCCGACGTGGAGGCGCTGCGCGCCGCCGGCGTCCCGGTGTGGATGACCGAGATCCGCACCGTGGACGAGGCACTGAAATCGCTGCGCCGGATGCTCACCGAAGCGTGCCGCGTCCCCATCCCGGCCTGGCTGGAAGAGGCGTCGCGCGCCTGGGCGGACGCGGCGCCCGGCGCGCAGCGCGCCGCCGTCGTCCCGATCTGGCGGCGCCCGTGGATGGTCGTCGGCCGCGACACCTTCACCGGTGACATGCTCTCCCGCCTCGGCGTCGCCAACGTCTACGCGGGCCATCCCGAGCGGTATCCGAAGATCCCGGTGGCGGAGCTGAACGCCTCCGGCGCCGACCTCGTCGTGCTGCCCGACGAGCCGTACCGGTTCACCGCCGACGACGGCCCGGAGTCGTTCCCCGGCCTCGACGTCGCGCTGGTCAGCGGCCGGTACCTCACCTGGTACGGCCCGTCGCTCGTCCAGGCGCCCGCCGCGCTGCGGGAGGCGCTCGCGGTGGCCCGCCCCTACTGACCGGGTTCGTCGTCACCGGGCGGGCGGCGGGTGAACATGGCCTCGAAGCAGCGCGCCATCCGCCCGTCCAGCTCCTCCGCCGGGACGTCGATCTCGCGCGCCAGGTGCTCGCGCAGCAGCGTGTACCCGTAGATCGTGGACGCGATCGCCGCCTGCACGGCCTCCACGTCGTCGACCGGGAGTTCGCCCCGCGCCGCCTCGGCGGCCAGGTCCCTGCGGCCCTCGCCGCGGTTCAGCAGCACCCGGGGCCGGTCGTCGCCGTCCAGCACCAGCAGCGTGGCCAGCACGACCGGCTCCGGGTTGCGCAGGCTCGTCCAGAACAGCCGCGACAGCCGCTTGCGCAGCGGCAGCCCCGCGGCGCCCGCAGCGTCCTCGGCGTTCGGCCGGGACCGGTGGAACAGCGCCGAGCGCAGCAGCGCCCGCCGCGACCCGAAGTACTGGTAGACCAGCCCGCGGTTGACGCCCGCCTCGTCGGCGACCTGCCGCAGGTTGAGGCCGGCGAGCACGCCGCCGCGGCGCAGCAGCGCGATCGCGGCGGCGCGCAGCGACTCCTCGGTCGCGTCCCGGTCGCGGGGCCGCTCGTCCCTGCGCGCCGTGCGCGGGCTGGTCACCATGGCCTCCTGGGAAAGCGCCGGTCAGTCCTTCGGGCCGCCCGCCACGTAGATCACCTGGCCGGACACGAACGAGGCGTCCTCGCTCACCAGGAACGCCACGACGCCCGCGATGTCCTCGGGGCGGCCGACCCGGCGGACCGGGATCTGCTGCGCGGCGGCCTTCTTGAAGTCCTCGAAGCCGACGCCGACCCGCTCGGCGGTCGCCGCGGTCATCTCGGTCTCGATGAAGCCGGGCGCGATCGCGTTCGCCGTCACGCCGAACTTGCCGAGCTCGATCGCCAGGGTCTTGGTGAAGCCCTGCATGCCCGCCTTGGCCGCCGAGTAGTTCACCTGCCCGCGGTTGCCGAGCGCCGACGTCGACGACAGGTTGACGATGCGGCCCCAGCCGGCCTTCGTCATGTGCTCCTGCGCGGCGCGGCTCATCAGGAACGAGCCGCGCAGGTGCACCGACAGGACCGAGTCCCAGTCGTCGTCGGACATCTTGAACAGCAGGTTGTCGCGGGTGATGCCGGCGTTGTTCACCAGCACCACCGGCGGGCCGAGCTCGGCGGCGATCCGCGCGACGGCGGCGGCGACCTGCCCGGAGTCGGCGACGTTCACGCCGACGGCGAGCGCCTTCCCGCCGTTCTTCCCGATGGTCTCCACGGTGCCCGCGCAGGCGGCCTCGTCGAGGTCGCAGACCGCGACGGCGAAGCCCTCGCGGGCGAGCCGGACGGCCGTGGCGGCGCCGATGCCCCGCGCGGAACCGGTGACGATGGCGACCCTGGTGTCGGTCATGTCGTGCTCCCTGCCCTCTGTCGAACCCGGGGGTCTCAGACCTGGATGTCCTTGGCGATGATGGTCTTCAGCACCTCGCTGGTGCCGCCGTAGATCCGGGTGACCCGGGCGTCGGTGTACAGGCGCGCGATCGGGTACTCCAGGATGTAGCCGTAGCCGCCGTGCAGCTGCAGGCACTTGTCCACGACGCGCTGCTGCACCTCGGTGCAGAACAGCTTGGCGACCGCGGCGTCCGCCGGGGTCAGCTCGCCGGCGTCCAGCGCCTCGATGCACCGGTCGACCAGGGACCGGGCCGCCTCCACCTCGGTGGCGCACTCGGCGAGGACGAACTTGGTGTTCTGGAACGAGGAGACGGTCTTGCCGAAGACCGTGCGCTCCTGCACGTACCTGCGCGCGAACTCGACGGCGGCGGCCGCGGAGGCGTAGGAGCTGGTGGCGATGCCGAGTCGCTCCTCGGCGAGGTTGTGGGTCAGGTAGCTGAAGCCCGCGCCCTCCTCGCCGAGCAGGTCCTCGACGGGCACCTTCACGTCGACGAACGACAGCTCGGCGGTGTCGGAGCTGCGCAGCCCGATCTTCTCCAGCTTGCGGCCGACCGAGTAGCCCTCGCTCTTGGTGTCCACCACGAGGATCGACAGCCCGGCGCGGCGGTTCTCCGGCGTCGCGGGCGACGTGCGGGCCACGACCAGCACGCGGTCGGCGAGGACGCCGCCGGTGATGAAGGTCTTGGCGCCGTTCAGGACGTAGTGGTCGCCGTCGCGCTTGGCGGTGGTCTGCATGCCGGCGAGGTCGGAGCCGGCGCCCGGCTCGGTCATCGCGATGGCCGTCATCATGTCGCCGCTGATGAACGGCGGCAGCCAGCGCTTCTTCTGCTCCTCGGAGGCGTACTTCATCAGGTAGGGCAGCACCAGGTTGACGTGCACGCCGTAGCCGCCGAAGCTCACCCCGGCGCGGGCGCACTCCTCGGAGATCACCGCCTGGTACTTGAAGCTGGTCTCGCCCGCGCCGCCGTACTCCTCGGGCACCTGGATGCCGAAGACGCCCAGCTCGCCGAGCTTGTTGTAGAAGTCGCGGGGCGGGTGCCCGGCCTGCTCCCACTCCTCGTAGACCGGAGCGACCTCGGCCTCGATGAAGTCCCGGATCGTCTCCCGGAACGCCTCATGGTCCTCGTTGAACAGGGTGCGGCGCACGCTCTGCCCCTTTCGGTGCGTAACTATCAGAACGCTAACTTAGCTCGAATCTCGTTCTAGCAGCAAATACCGCCGAAATACGAGCCGACACCGGACCCGGCTGCCCGCCGAGATCACGGAATCTAGCGTTCCGTTCGCCCTCGTGCGGTCAGCAGCCGGGTTCGCAGACGCGCCGGGAGACGGCCTTGAGGAAGATCCCCTGGATCTGCCGCGGCGTCTCGGCGACGTAGACCTCGCCGTGCGTCTCGTGCGCCACGCGCCGCAGGTCCCGGACGTCGACGTCCGGCCCGTAGCCGAGCATGTTGATCTGGACGGGCCGCTCCGGGTCGTAGGTGCGGCGCAGCTCGGCGAGCGTCTCGGCCAGGGTCGGGCCGTCCGGGTCCTCGTCGCGGCCGTCGGTCCAGACCAGGATCGAGTTCACGAACTCCGGCTTGTAGGAGCGGGTCATGTAGTCGAACGCCGCCAGGATCGTGTCGTACAGGCCGGTGTCGCCGTGCCTCTTCACCTGCATCTGCGCGAAGGCGCTCAGCACCCGCTGCCGGCGGGTGGACGAGCCGAGCCGCTCGCCGAGCGGCCCCACGCTCACCAGCTCCCGCCAGTCACGGCCGCCCGGCAGGTCGGTGGAGAACTCCCATTGGCCGAGCTCGCTGTCGTCGGGGAGCAGCGACAGGCCGCCCTGGGCGGTCCGGATCGTCGACTGCAGCCGCGACACCCCCGGCGCGACCGGCTCGGCCATCGAACCGGAGATGTCCATGATGCTGAGCATCCGGATGCTCAACGACAGCTGCGCCCACGCCTGCATGGTCTGCGCGACCGTGGCGGCGGGCGGGGCGGCCAGCGCGTGCGGGACCTGCGGGTCCACCCCCGCCCGCGCGGTGAACGACGCGGGTGCGGCGCCGTCCGGCGTCCGCAGGCCGAGCCCGTGCACCTCAGCGCGGAACGCCTTCGAGGCGAGCGACTTCTGGAACAGCCTGCCGGTGCGCAGTTTCGCCGGGTCCTGCCCCAGGACGGTGACGGGGTAGTCGAGGAACACCGAGCCCTCCGCGGGATACACCGCGACGGCCGGATCGGCCGGGCGCCCGGCGTTGTAGGCGTACACGGCCCGCTCGGGCGCGAGGGCGACGGGATAGGGCTGTTCCGCGCCGCCCCGGAAGGCGGTGAACTCGGCGTTCACCGATGCGGCGACGCCCTCGCGGATCGTCCGCACCACTCCGGTGAACACGGCCTCGCCGTCCGGGGAGCCGCCCATCAGCGCACCGGCGAGCATTAGGGTCCCCATGCCAGTCGCGCTGCGGTCGGGATCGGGCACCTGAAGTCTCAGCAGGTGCGGCGGGAGGACGCCGCCGCCCGCCCCCGCCGCCGGGGACCCGGCGCCGTCGTCCGCCGTCCCGGCGGCCTCGAGCAGGTCCCGCCAGGACGGCCGGGCCGGCACGCCCGCGTCGCGCAACTGCCCGGCGAGGGTCTTCGGCATCGCCACCACGATCGGGCTGGAGGCGATCCCGCCGAGGCCGGTGAACGACGTCCCGTTCCCCGGCCGGCCCGCGCCCTGCACGAGCTTGATCCATAGCGAGGAGTCCGGGATCCACACGTCCGGTCGCTCGGTCACGCCGGTCGACCCCTTGCCGGACAGCAGCGTCGCCACCGCCGCCGGGTCGGCGGCCGCGACCCGCACGCGCGCGCACCGGCCGCCGACCTCGTGCCGGTCGTTGTTGAAGCGGCCCGCCGCCTTCGCCACGGCCGGTTCGATGTCGGGCGCCGCCGCGACCGACACCGTCACCGCGTCACCGCCCGAGCAGTCGCCGCCCGGCGAGGCGAGCGCGTACACGCCGAAGCCCGAGAGGACGACCAGCCCGGCCGCCGCCGCCAGCGGGCCGAGCATGATCCTCGTGCGCCGCCGCGGAGAGCGCGCCCCGCCGTGCCGCCCGTGCCCGCCGCCCTTGCCGGCGGCGTGCGCAGGCTCGCCGGGCCGCGGCGGCGGGGAAGGGGACGGCGCGGAAGCCCGTTCCCCGGGCGGCCGTGCCCGATCGCGCCGCGGGGCCCGCCCGGCGGGGTCCGAGGCGCCGAGGAAGTCGCGGGGCAACTGGTAGCCGCCCGAGTCCGACGGGTTCCGCGGCGCCCAGTCGGGCACGTCGTCGTCGTGCCCGCTCATCGCGGACCTCCGTCCACCGGGCTGATGCACCGGGCCGCGGCGCGCCGTGCCATGACTCGCCTCCTCGCGGAGCGTGAGACAGATCATCAATGTGTCTCAGTCGGTCGGGTGTGATGTTCGTCTCGCCGGCCGGCCCCGTCAAGGGTTTCGCCGGCACCGGCTTCAGGAGGACGCGGGGACCTCGGCGAGCAGGGAGCTCAGCCCGGCCGCGCGGCCGGGCGCCACGTCCCCGGGCGCCCGGCCGGCCAGCGCCGAGCGCAGCCCCGCGATCCGCCGCCCGAGGTCGACCGGCGTGCCGCCGTCCACCTCGTCCAGCAGCGCGGTCACCAGGGTCGCCAGCTCGGTGCCGAACCCCGGCCGCACCTCGCCCACCGCCATGCCGACGTCCAGCGAGCGCCGCATCCGCGCCAGCGCGCTCACCGCCGCGGCGCGGACCGCCCCGGCCGGGGCCGCAGTGCTGGACGGTTCCACGGCCGCCGGCCGGCTCGCCGGCCCACCCGGCAGCGGCACCGCCACATCCGCAGGGGCGTCCCGCAGCGATGACAAAGTCGTCAGCAGCGGCAGAAGGGCCAAGGCCAGCACCACCGCGCAGACCCCACCGAGGCCCGCTGCCCGCCGGACACGGGGCCGCCCGGCGTTGCGCTCGCCCCGTGCCGGCGGCGGCTCCCAGGAGGCGAGGATCCGCCCCGCCCCCGCCGCCGGCGGACGACCGGCGTCGTCCCCGTCCCGGCAGCGCGCCACCAGCCCGCCGAGACCGGACGATCCGTCCACCGGCCCGCCGGGGTCTCCGGTCAGGCACTCGGCGATCAGCCGCCCGAGCGCCCGCACGTCGTCCTCCGCGCTGCCGACGTCGTCGCCGGCGCGGATGATCGCACCGGCGGGACCGAGACCGAGCAGCTTGACGCGGTCGGCGGTGAGGAAGACCTCGGCGGGCGTCAAAGCGCCGTGTACGGCCCCGCAGTCATGGGCCGCCGCCAGTACCCCGGCGACCCGCGCGCAGACCGCCACGGCCTCCTGAGGCGTCGGCAGGCCCCGCGCCAGGCGGGCGGCGAGGGTCTCGCCGGTGAGGAACTCCGTCACGACGTACAGCAGCGCGTCGCCGTCCGGCCCTTCGTCTTCGCCGCAGTCGTAGGTGGTGACGGCGCAGGGATGCGCCGGCGCGGCGGCCCGTATCGCGTCCCCGATCCGCTCGCGCAGCGCCGGCTCGTGGCGCGGCACGGGGACGAGCGTCACGGCGACGCGGCGCTCGAGCAGCTCGTCGCGTCCGCGCCACACCTGCGCGCGGCCGTGCCGGGCGAGGCGTCGCTCCATGCGGTACCGGCCATCCAGCCGAAAGCCCGGGTCCACGGGACCTCCCCTCTGGCGCGGGGATGGCGTTCACCCACGGTGCAGTACGCACCACGGCCTGGATCGGGACGGACGGGAACGGAAAAAGTTCGGATCTGCCGGATTTCGGCCCGTGGCCGAAGCAGGCCAGCACCGGGCCTTGCGCACGCGCGGAGATCTTGCTGAGGCCGCCGGCCGAGGGTCAAGAGGAGGCAGCGGGGCGGTCGAGCGGGAACCCCCGGACATGAAAAGCGGCGCCGGGTGGATACGGGGGCAACCCACCCGGCGCCGCATCATCGGTGTTCCGACGGGGGCCCGGAACACCGGCACGGGCGCCCCGACGGGGGACCAGAGCGCCGGTACAAATCGTACACCGAAACCCCCCGCGGTTAGTCAAGAGAATGTCACGACCCGATTTCCGGTCGCTGTCCGGAAACCCGCTTCTGCTCGGCGCCCTCGTGATCCTCGAAGTGCGCCGACGGGGTCGGCTCCCGGCCGCCGTTCGCGAAGATCACCGCGACGTACGGCAGCACCAGAGCGCCGACCACCAGCAGCCCCGCCAGCCACACCGGAGCCCCGAGCACCACGCTCACCACGGCCCCGACGAAGCAGACCGTCCGCACTCCCATCGACCACAGGTAGCGCCGCTGCCGGTAGCCGATGTCCTCGGACATCGGGCGGGGAGCGTCGGTGACCGTGTAGACCTCCGGTCCCCGGCGGTGATTGACCTTCACCATTCCACGGTAAGCCCATGGAGTCCGATAGGCGACAGCAGGACGGTCAAGAGATGGGAGACCGGACATGACGGATCGCACGTACCGGGTGACGGAGATCGTGGGCACCTCCCCGGAGTCGGTGGAGAGCGCCGTCCGCAACGGCATCAGGCGCGCCTCCCAGACCCTGCGCCACCTCGACTGGTTCGAGGTGAAGGAGGTGCGGGGCCAGATCGAGGACGGCGAGGTCGCGCACTACCAGGTAACGATCAAGGTCGGCTTCCGCCTCGAAGACACCTGATCCACCCCGAACCCAAGACGCCGACCAGCCCCGCCCCGCACGCCCGCGCGCAAGCGGGGGTGTGGGGGTGCCCCCCACCGGGGGGCGTGGGGGGCTGGCCCCCCACCGGGGGTGACCGGCGTTCGGAGCGGAGCGCCAGCGGAGCTCCGAACGCCGGACGCCCCCGCAGCCGGGGGGTGTGGGGGGTCGCCCCCCCACACCAAGGCGCCCCCCCACACCTAACTCGCCTGGGACACCGTCGACATGTTGAAGTCGCCCACCCTCACCGCGGGCATCGCTGCCCGGGTGAAGTAGTCCGACCATTCGCGCGGCAGTGTCGGGACGGTCTCGCCGACTTCGGTGAACCGGGACAGCAGGTCGACCGGGCTCTCGTTGAACCGGAAGTTGTTGACGGCTCCGACGACCTCGCCGTTCTCGACGAGGTAGACGCCGTCGCGGGTGAGGCCGGTCAGCAGCAGGCTCTGCGGGTCGACTTCGCGGATGTACCACAGGCAGGTGAGCAGCAGCCCGCGGTCGGTCCGCGCGATCATCTCCTCCAGGGACGCGCCGCCGTCGGGGCCCGTCATCGCCAGGTTGTCGATGGACGGGGTGAGCGGCAGCCCGGTCCGGTCGGCGGAGTGCCGGGTCTGGGCGAGTGAGGTGAGGGTGCCGCCGGAGATCCAGTCGGTGGCGCCGAGTGCGAGGCCGTTGTCGAACACGGAGGCCTCGCGGCTGGAGGCGTGCGCGACGACGAACGGCGCGCATTCCATCCCGGGCGCGGCGGGGTCGCTGGACAGGGTGACGGGCAGGCTCGCCAGCCGTTCCCCGACGCGGGTGCCGCCGCCGGGTGCGCTGAACACCGTCCGGCCGTCGGCGGCGTCCTGCGCGCCCGCCGACCAGTACAGGTAGACCATCAGGTCGGCGACCGCGGACGGCGGCAGGATCGTCTCGTAGCGGCCGGCGGGCAGGTCGACGCGGCGGGCGCCCCAGTCCAGCCGGCGGGCGAGCCCGGCCGCGAGGTCGGGGACGTCCACGTCGGTGAAGTCGCGGGTGCCGGCGCCGGCCCAGGCGGAGCCGCCGGCGCCCTTGGCGTTCAGTTCCAGCAGGCCGGTCGGCTGGTCGTGGCGCAGCCGCAGTCCCGCGGAGGTGCCGAGGAACGTCGAGGTCAGGACGTGGTTGGCGAACCCGTACAGCCGGTTCCCGGCGGCCTGCGCGACGCCGAACGCCTCGCCGAGCGCGGGCGCGACGCCTTCGAACACCCCGATCCCGGTCTCGGCGGGCGCGTCGTCCCAGCCGGCCGCGGCGGGCCCTCCGGAGACCAGCGGCGCGGCGTCCTCGGCGGCCTCGTTGCCGGCGGCGTCGGCCTCGGCGGCGCGCACCAGGTCCTCGATGCCGTCGGCGCCGACCGCGGACCGCGACACCACTCCGGCGGCGACGCCGTCGCCGGTGCGGCGCAGCGCGATCACGGTCAGCCGGCTGGAGCGGGTGACCCCGTTGGTGGTGAGGGTGTTGCCCGCCCAGCGCAGGTTCGCCGTGGTGGACTCGTCGGCGATGACGACGCAGTCGTCCGCCCGCGACAGGGCGAGCGCCCGCTCCACCGCCTCCTGCGGCCTGATCACGCTCACTGCCCGGCCTCCTGCACGGTGTTGAGGATGTTGACGCCGCGGAACAGCGCGGACGGGCAGCCGTGGCTGACCGGCGCGACCTGCCCCGGCTGGCCCTTGCCGCAGTTGAACGCGCCGCCCAGCACGTAGGTCCGCGGGCCGCCGACGGCCTCCATCGAGTTCCAGAAGTCGGTGGTGGTGGCCTGGTAGGCGACGTCGCGGAGCTGGCCGGCGAGCCGGCCGTTCTCGATGCGGTAGAACCGCTGCCCGGTGAACTGGAAGTTGTACCGCTGCATGTCGATCGACCAGCTCTTGTCGCCGACGATGTAGATGCCGCGGTCGACGCCGGAGATCAGCTCGTCGGTGGACGGCCCGTCCGGCGCGGGCCGCAGCGACACGTTCGCCATCCGCTGGATCGGCATGCTGGACGGGGCGTCGGCGAACGCGCAGCCGTTGGAGCGCTCGGCGCCGGTCAGCCGGGCGATGCGCCGGTCGGTCTGGTAGCCGGTGAACAGCCCGCCGGTGACGATGTCGAACGACCGGGTCTCGACGCCCTCGTCGTCGTAGCCGATGGTGGCGAGGCCGTGCTCGGTGGTGCGGTCGCCGGTGATGTTCATGACCTTGGAGCCGTACTGCAGGTTCCCGAGCTTGTCGGGGGTGGCGAACGAGGTGCCGGCGTAGGCGGCCTCGTAGCCGAGCGCGCGGTCCAGCTCGGTGGCGTGCCCGATCGACTCGTGGATGGTCAGCCACAGGTTGGACGGGTCGACGACGACGTCGTACGCGCCGGCCTCGACGCTGGGCGCGGCGAGTTTCTCGGCGAGCAGCTCGGGGATGCGGGCGAGCTCCCCGTCCCAGTCCCAGTGCGCGCCGGTCAGCCATTCCCAGCCGTATCCGGCGGGCGGCGCGAGGGTGCGCATCGTGTCGAAGACCCCGTCGGCGATGCCGACGGCGTCCAGGACGGGGTGCAGCCGGACGCGCTGCTGGGTGGTGACCGTCCCGTTGAGGTCGGCGAAGAACTTGTTCTCCTTGACCTGCAGCAGGGTGGCGTCGACGTGGTCGACGCGGGCGTCGGCGAGCAGCCCGCGGCTCCAGTCGGCCAGCAGCGCGACCTTCTCGGCGGTCGGCACGTCGAAGGGGTCGGTCTCGTAGGCGGACACCCAGGTGCGCTCGCCGTGCGCGGGCTCGGGCGCCAGCTCGATGGGCTCGCGGTTGACGGCGCGGGCGACGGCGGCGACCTCGACGGCCTGCTCGGCGACGCGGGCGGCGCCGGCGGGGGTCAGGTCGATGCCGGCGGCGAACCCCCAGGTGCCGTCCTTGACGACCCGGACCGACAGGCCGAGGTCGTCGGCGTCCAGCGCGGTCTCCAGGGCGGCGTCGTGCAGCCGCAGCGTCTGGCTGCGGATGCGTTCGAGGCGGAAGTCGGCGTGCTCGGCGCCGAGTTCCCTGGCCCGGGCGAGGGCCGCGTCGGCCAGCGCGCGCAGCGGCAGCGCGGTGAAGGCGGGATCGATGTCATGCACCCTTGGCAACCTACCTCGGGGGCCGCCTCCCGCCCCACCCGTGCGGCGGCGAACAAAGCGGGGGAGACGGATCTTGTCGGGAAGGCACATCCTCTTCCCCGCGGGGTCCCGCTAGGGTCAGGCGATGTCGTCCCGGGACGACGGCTCCGGGCCCCGCGCCCGGCCGCGGGCGGATCGGCGCGCACGGCGAGCCGCGCACCCGAAGACGGACCAACAAGCAGCCTACGAGAGGGTCGTGATGAGTCGCTCTGTCCTCGTGACCGGGGGGAACCGGGGCATCGGCCTGGCCATCGCCCGCGAGCTGGCCGCGGCGGGCGACGCCGTCGCCGTCACCTACCGGTCGGGCGAGCCCCCGGAGGGGCTGTTCGGCGTGCGGTGCGACGTGACCAGCGCCGAGGACGTCGACGCGGCGTTCGCCAAGGTCGAGGCGGAGCAGGGCAAGGTCGAGGTGCTCGTCGCCAACGCCGGCATCACCAAGGACACGCTCCTGGCGGTGATGAGCGAGGAGTCGTTCACCTCGGTGCTCGACACGAACCTGACCGGCGCGTTCCGGGTCGCCAAGCGCGGCGTGAAGGGCATGATGCGGGCCCGCACGGGGCGCATCGTGCTGGTGTCGTCGGTGGTGGGCCTGCTCGGGTCGCCGGGGCAGGCGAACTACGCCGCGTCCAAGGCGGGCCTGGTCGGGTTCGCCCGGTCGCTGGCCCGCGAGCTGGGATCGCGGAACATCACGGTGAACGTGGTCGCGCCCGGGTTCGTCGACACCGACATGACCGCGGTGCTGACCGAGGACCAGCAGAAGGGGATCACCGCGGCGATCCCGCTGGGCCGGATCGCGCGGCCCGAGGAGGTCGCCAAGGCGGTGCGGTTCGTGGCGAGCGAGGACGCCGCCTACATCACCGGGGCCGTCATCCCGGTGGACGGCGGCCTGGGAATGGGGCACTGACACGTCATGGGAATCCTCGAAGGAAAGCGGATCCTGGTCACCGGCGTCCTCACCGACGCCTCCATCGGCTTCCACGTCGCGCGGGTCGCGCAGGAGCAGGGCGCCGAGGTGGTGCTGACCGCCTACCCGCGCCCGACCCTCACCGCGCGGACCGCGAAGCGGCTGCCGTCGGGCCCGGAGAACCCGCCGCCGGTCATCGAGCTCGACGTGATGAACACCGAGCAGCTGAACGCCCTTGAGGGCAACCTGCGCGCGCACGGCTTCGACCATCTCGACGGCGTGATGCACGCGATCGGCTTCGCGCCGCAGACCGCGCTCGGCGGCAACTTCCTGGAGACGCCGTGGGAGGACGTGGCGACGGCCATGCACGCCTCCACGTACTCGCTGAAGTCGCTGACGATGGCGTGCCTGCCGCTGATGAAGGACGGCGGCTCGGTCGTCGGCCTGGACTTCGACGCCACCAAGTCGTGGCCGGTGTACGACTGGATGGGCGTGGCGAAGGCCGGCCTGGAGTCGTGCGCCCGCTACCTGGCCAAGTACCTCGGCCCGCAGGGCATCCGCGTCAACCTCGTCGCGGCGGGCCCGCTGGCCACGATGGCGGCCAAGAGCATCCCCGGCTTCGAGGGCATGACGGAGCTGTGGCCGAAGGCGGCCCCGCTCGGCTGGGACATCAAGGACAGCGAGCCGACCGCGCGGGCCTGCGTGGCGCTGCTGTCGGACTGGTTCCCGGCCACCAGCGGCGAGATCGTCCACGTCGACGGCGGCCTGCACTCCATCGGCGCCCCGGACGTGTAGTCCCCGCGGTTCGCGCGAACGAGGCCCCTTCCCCACGCGGGGAAGGGGCCTCTCGCGTTCGCGTCAGCCGCGGCGCGCCGCGGCGGCCCGGCGCAGGGAGCGGCCTGCGACGCTGATGTTGAGGGCGGCCACGGCGCCCGCGGCGCCCGCGGCGGCGGCGACCCACAGCATCTGGCCGTTGTCGTGCTCGGAGGACGCGACGGGCGAGATGAGGCGCGTCTGCGGCATGGCGGCCACGCCGGCCGCGTTCCGGTAGGCGTTCGGGTCGGCCGCGATCTCCGGGGTGGGCAGCACGCCCGGCAGGCCGGAGGAGGGCGCCGGGGCCTTCCCGTCGTAGGGCTTGAGGCCCTCCCCGCCGGTCATCGTGGACGGTCCGGCGCCCCCGCCGGACGGCGACGAGGCCGCCGGGCCTGAGCCGCGGACCGGGGCCTTGGTCTTCTTGGGGGCGCTGCTCTTGGGGGTGCTGGGCTTCTTGCTCTTCGTGGGCTTGGGCGTGGGGGTCGGTGTCGGCGTGGGCGTCGGGGTCAGCGCCTTGCGCAGGTTGCCGAGGTTGCACTTCCAGTTGTCGATGGTGCTGGCCGGGTCGGTGCCCTTCTTGCACGTGTCCGCCGCCGCCTCGCCCGCGGGCGCGGCCAGCAGCAGGACCAGGGCGCCCGCCGAGACCGCGGCCGAAGCCGTACCGAGCCGCCTGAGCCGCTGGGGCATGTCGCTCCTCCGCCTGCCGGTGATGCTGTTGTTGACATCCGGTCCAACGAGACATGGACACGGAGGTCACGTCAACTCGCGCGCCAATTGGTCCGATCGTGCCCCATACGGGCCCAACCGTAAACCGCGACACGGCGGTTTCTTTACCGCGTCACCAGTCGCGCCAGGCGGGTCCGCCGCTCGCGCGCACCGGACTCGCGCACGGCCTTGGCCAGCGCGGGCCCGGCCGCCTGCACCACCGACAGGTGCCGGCGCGCCAGCCCGAACGCGGTGGCCACCAGCGGCCGCGACAGCCCCTCCGGCACCAGCACCGCCACGACCGCCGGACGGCGCGTCCCGCGCGCCTGCGCGACCGGCACCGCCCAGCCGTGCCGCAGCCGGGCCGCGTCCGCGGGCGCGACCGTCACTGCGCCGCCGGGGAACTCCACGTCCAGGCCGTGCGGGCCGCCGCCGGTCACCACGCCGGTCTCGCCGACCGCGGCGCGGGGGAGCGGCGCCGCCACGACCACCCGGTCGCCGGGGTCCATCCCGCCGAACGCGCCGGGGCCGGGGTTCAGCCGCGCCTTCAGCGCCGCGTTCAGCGCCAGCGCGCCCGCGTCGCCGCCCGACGCCGCCGCGACGACCTGGACGTCCTCCACCGGGATGCCGAGCGCCCGGGGGATCGAGTCGGTGACGAGCTGGACGGCCCGGTGCACCGCCTCCGCCGGGTCGGCGGCCGGCACGATCACGACCTCGCGTCCCGGCGCGTCCACCGCCACCAGCTCCCCGCCCCGCACCGCCTCGGTGAGCGCCGTGACGGGACCGGACGGCGGCTCGGCGTCCAGCGCGACGACCGGGACGGTCTCCGACGCCTCCAGATCGTCCAAGGGGCGGCCCGGCCCGGCGGGCGGCGGCGAGCCGGGCTCGGCGCACAGCACGAGGTGGGCGCCGTCGGGGCACGCCTCGACCAGCACCGCGCACAGCTCGACGTCGAGCGCCGCCGCCTCGGTCACCACGAGCACGTCCAGCTCGAACGGCCGCTGCTCGCCCCGCCCGTACACGACGGTGCCGGGCGCCGCGGACGCGTCGTCCTGCGGCTCCAGCAGGCGGTGCAGGCTCGCCACCACCGGGCCTGGCTCACCACCGCGGAGGGCGGCGGCGAGGTCGGCGGCGGCGCGTTCCAGGCGCGCGGCGACCGCGGCGCGCAGGCCGGACGCCGCGGCCGCCGAGGCGATGCCGGCGACGGTGGCGGCGAGGGCGTCCGGGGCGCCGCGCAGGACGCTGACGCCGGTGCGCAGCGCGGCGGTGAGCGCCAGCGAGCGGTCCTCGGGCAGCCCGGCGCGCAGCTCCTTGACGGCGGCGTCGTCCAGCAGTGGCGCGGCGGTGAGCGCCAGCCGCTGGAACCCCTCGGCCGCCGCCTCCTCCGCCAGCGCCCAGCGCTCCACGCCGAGCGTCTCCTCCGGCTCCGGCGGTTCGGCGTCCTCGTCGAACGACTCCTCGTCGAACTCCGGCTCCTCGGTCAGCGGCAGCACCTCGCCCTCGTCCAGGGCCGCCTCGACGGCGCCGTCGGGGTCGGCGACCTGGGCGCGTTTCAGCTCGGACACGACGTCGGCGAGAGGGGTGACGGTGTGGCCGCGGCGGGCGGCCTCGGTCAGCACGTGCAGGACGAGCGCGCGGCCGCGGCGCGGGTCTTCGGGGCGGGCGTCCGGGCCGAGCAGGGCGCGCGCGAAGTGGTCGGCCTGCGCCGGCCGCAGGCCGGGGACGCGCAGCAGCCGCCACGGGTCCTCGCGCAGCCGCGCGGCGGCGCCGGACCCGAGCCGTGCCGCCGC
>NZ_BAAAMR010000133.1:0-23930 GCF_039529375.1 Actinomadura napierensis | reverse complement strand
GACCCGGCGCAGGCGCTCGCCGACCGGCTCGACCTCGGCGCGCTCGCCGGCGACATCGCCGCGCGGGACGTGCCGCTGCTGCTGGTCGGCGGCGCCCGCGACCGGGTCGTCCCGGCCGGCGAGGTCACCGCGTTCCGCGACGTGCTGCAGCGGCGCGGCGCCGGCTCGGTGGAGGCCACCACGTTCCGGATGGGGCACGCGCTGGCCGCCGAGCCCGGCACCGAGGCCCGGCCGCCGATCACCGACGCCGTCCGGGTGGACGGCGTGCTCACCGACTGGTTCCGGGAGCGCCTCGCGGACGTCCGTCCCGAAACGGAAGCGGACGCCGCCCCCGCCACGGCGCCGGCCGCCGAGAAGGACACCGCGCAGCAGGACACCGCGCCCTATCCGGCGCCGGCGCACGTCACGCATTGAGCCCTCTGTAGGCGGGCGCCTCCGCGCTCGGCGCCCGCCTACAGAGGGGGGATTCCCGGCCTGCGGGCAGCATGGTGCCCCCGCATGGCGGGTCATGTGGTGGTGATCAGCCCTTCGACAGGACCTCGTAGCGGACCGGGATGACGCCCGAGCCCGTGCCGCCGACCTTCTTCATCGCCGCCGTGGACAGGTCCAGGCAGCGGCCGCCCGCGTACGGGCCCCGGTCGTTGATGCGGACGACGACCGACCGGCCGTTGTTCTTGTTCGTCACGCGGACCTTGGAGCCCATCGGCAGCGTCTTGTGCGCGGCCGTGAGCGCGCCCGGGTTGAAGGGCTCGCCGCTGGCGGTCATCTGCCCCTCCCCGTAGAAGGACGCCTCGCAGCTGCCGGAGGCCAGCGCCTTCTTCTTCTGGGTCTTCTTCTTCGGCTCGGCCTTGTGCTCGGCGGCCGCCTCCGGCTTCGCCTTCTTGGCCGGGTCCTTCTTGCCGTGCTGCGGGTCGGGGTCGCGGGGCGCCCCGCGGCTGGCCCGGGACGGCGTGGCCCGCGGCGGGTCCGCCGCCGGGGTGCTCGCGCGCGGGGCGGTCTGCGCGGCCTGGGCCGAGTCGGCCGGGGCCTTGCCGCTGTTGACGATGGCGAACGCGCCGACCGCGAGGACGGCGGCGTCGACGCCGGAGACGACCAGTGCGGTGCGCAGGCGCGGCCGTGGAAGGCGCGCGAGAAGACGACGTACGTCAGGGTTTCCCACGAAGGATCCTTCGGTAGGGGACAGGACCCCGGACGCCCGGCGTTTCTCGCCGCCGTTCTCGCGGCGCGCTCAGGCGACCTCCACGTCCCCGAGTCCCGCACCGCCCGCGGGCTTCAGCGCCCGCCTCCGCGCTCGTTCTCGGCGCGGCCGCGTCCTCGCGGCTTCGGCGTCCGGCAAGTGCGGCCGCATTGCATCTTCACTTTTGATCTCGAAAGCGGCGCACAAGTCCTTGACCGTACGTTGCGTCCCGAGTGAATCAAGCACAGGCCCCGGGTTTGTGGGGTTTGTCACCCCTCTTTTTGCCCTGTGAAGCTGATCCACTCCACTGGGTGAGCGCATTTCAAGATCCCATTTACTCGCCATGGAAGGTGTGATCTCGGACATATAACAAACGTTCGTTGGACGGCAAAACGGGGCGTTCCAGGATGCACATGGCATCTCCGGAACGCCCCGTTCGGTGGTGGTTTCTGCCCGGTCCCCGGTCAGCTCACCGAGGGCAGCTTCGGCAGGTAGACCGGTGGGCCCTGCAGCCCGCCGACCAGCCCGTCGCCGGCTCCGGCGCGGCCGGTGTCGGACGGCCGCTCCCGCGTCTTCAGCACGTTGACGACGTCGCCGATCTGCGAGTGCATCTCGTGCACGGTGCCGTTCGTCTCGCCGACGAGGCTCGTCGGCGCCGGCTTGCCGCGCCGCGCCCCCGCCCCGTCCGGCAGCACCATCGAGATCGGCGCGGCGGAGCGCAGCGAGGCGGCGTCGCCCGGCAGGCCGAGCTTCACCGCGTCGCCGAGCGGGCCGTCCCGGACCCGGCGGACCGGCCGTTCGGCAGCGCCCCCGCGGCCCCGGTCACCTGCCCGACCTTGCTGCCCGTCACCCGCTTCGGGACGGCGGTGACGCGCCCGACGACGCGTCCGGGCACCTTCGCGGCCTCGCCGACCGGCTCCGGGAACCCGGCGGACCGCGCGGCGGACCGGTCGGTCACGCCGAGGCACCCGCCGCTGCGCGGCGCGGAGATCGGCGCGGCGTCCCGGCCGGGCGTCAGCGCCATCGACTGGCGCGGCAGCAGCCGGGTGACGCGGGTGCCGTCCACGGCCTTGACCGCGTCGACCCGGCAGGCGGCGCGGGCCGAGGAGGCCGTGCCGGCCGGGGAGGCGATGCGGGACGCGGGCAGGCGCGGGGACAGCCCGGTGCGCAGCCCGGGGCGGGCGGCGGACGCGAGCGCGCCGTCCGCCGTGCCGGTCGTCAGGTCGGCGGCGCGGCCCGCGGTGTCCGGGACGGGGGCGGGCAGCGCCACCGGCGGCAGCGCGGGGCCGACCTGCCCGGCCGTCCCGTAGACGAGGTCGGCCACCGGGCCGTCCGCGGCGTTCGCGGGCGCGGCGCCGGCGGCCAGCGCCGCGGCGAGCGGGACCGCCACGGACAGGCCCAGTAGATTTCTGGCGGATCGGTTCATTCTTTTCCCCCGAGGTTCTCGGAACGACTCTGCGCGGTCTGCGTGCGCCTGCGGCGTGCGATTTCCGGCGCACCGTCGAGCGGGCACGTTAGTACAGCCGGGATGGCGCGCATGCCGAATACGGGAATCGATCAGGGGGAGACGGCAAAGATCTACGGAAAGGCGAGGCGGGGACGCCCGTGGACGTCCCCGCCTTTCACCGTGCCGTTACCTCACTCCGCGCCGAGGGCGATGGCCTCCTCGACCTCGTCCTGGCGGGCGGCCAGCTCGGCGGCGTACTTCTCCTCGTCGACCTTCTCGGCGATCTCCTCGTCCTGGCGCATCAGCGCCTCGAGGTCGGCCTTGGCATTGTCGAGGACGCCCATATCGGCATAGGCGGCCTTCACCTTGTCGCCCCAAAGGCCGACGTCCCGGACGCACGGCACGATGCGGCTGAAGAGCAGCGACTGGTAGAGCGTGTACATGTCCGAGTTGTCGACGTATTCCATGCACTTTTCCACCGGCATGTTCATCTGCTCGAACACCTCGCGGCCCTTGAACCGGTCGCGCATGAGGTAGCAGCCCTCGACCACGAACTCCTCGCGCTCGGCCCGCTCCTTGTCGGTGAGCTCCGCGTAGTAGTCCTTGAGCGCCAGCCGGCCGAACGCGACGTGCCGCGCCTCGTCCTGCATGACGTACGCGAGCAGCTGCTTGACCAGCGGGTTGGTCGACATGTCCCGGTACAGCCCGAACGCGGCGAGCGCGAGGCCCTCGATCAGCACCTGCATGCCGAGGTAGGGCAGGTCCCAGCGGCTGTCCTCCAGCGACTCGGCGAGCAGCTTCGCCAGGTCCTGGTTGATCGGGTAGTACATCCCGATCTTCTCGTGCACGAACTTCGCGTACAGCTCGACGTGCCGCGCCTCGTCCATCGTCTGCGTGGCCGCGTAGAACTTGGAGTCCAGGTCGGGAACGGACTGGACGATGCGCGCCGACACGTTCAGCGCGCCCTGCTCGCCGTGCAGGAACTGGCTGAACAGCCAGGACCCCTGGTGGCGGCCGAACTCGTCACGCTCCTTCTGCGACATCTTGTCCCAGATGTCGGAGCCGATGAGGGGGTTGAAGCTCTCCGGCAGCCCGGCGACGTTGATCGGATCGACCTCGAGGTCCCAGTCGATGCGCTTGGTGGCGTCCCACTGCTTGTCCTTGCCCTTCTGGTACAGGCTCAGCAGCCGGTCGCGGCCCTCGTCGTACTCCCAGGTGAACCGGGCGTCCCCCGCCATGGGGACGTTCCACGTCTCCGTGGGCACGGGCGTGGAGTAGAGGTCGTAGGAACTCACGGGGGATCCTCCTCGGGGGTTGCGCCGCAGCACCGCGACGCGGGTGTGCTCCGCCCACCGCTTTACATACCTTCGTAACATGTAAAGCGCGGGGAGACCAGACCCAGGGCCGAGGCAAGATGACCATGACAAAAGTCATCGCGAACCCGCGACAGCGTTCACTGGCCGTCCGACCTGGGGGTGGACGTACGATTCAAGCGCCATGACCATGAGGTTCTTCGACAACGGGGGCCCGGAGGACGCCGACCCCTGCCGGGCCAGGCGGCGGCGCTCGCTGTGGTCCGCGCTCGGGCTGATCTACTTCATCCCCATCATCGGGGAGGTCGCCGGCTACACCGGCGCCCGGCTGGCCCTGGCCGTCGTGGGGGCGGTCGCGTTCGTCGGGCTGTACCTGGCGACGCCGCTCAGCATGGCGAACTGGATCGAACCGATCCGGCCCCGCACGTACGCGCTGCTCGCCGCGTTCGCGGTCCTCAGCGCCGTCCTGCCGCTCGCGTTCGGCGGCGCATGGCTGGGCACCCCGATCTACCTGTCGATCATCGTCGCGATGACGCTGCCGATGCACCGGGTGCTGTGGGGCGTCGGCGTCGCGACGGCGCTCGCCGTGGCGCAGTGCCTGTTCCTGGGCGCGGCGGACGCGCTGTGGCCCATCGCGCTGACCACGGGGTCGCTCGGGCTGTTCATGGTCGCCTTCCGGCACGCGCGGACGCTCGTCCAGCAGCTGCGCGAGGCGCGCAGCGAGGTCGCCCGGCTCGCCGTCGCCGACGAGCGGCTGCGCATCGCCCGCGACCTGCACGACCTGCTCGGCCGCAGCCTGTCGCTGATCGTGCTGAAGAGCGAGCTGGCGCGGCGGCTCGGCGAGCGCGACACCGGCCGCGCCATGGCGGAGGTGAGCGACATCGAGTCGGTGGCGCGCCAGTCCCTCGCCGACGTCCGCGCCGCGATCTCCGGATACCGGAAGCGGAACCTCACCGAGGAGCTGGACGGCGCCCGCGCAGTCCTGTCGGCCGCCGAGACCGAGGCGGTGGTGCGGACGTCCGGGGCCCCGCTGCCCGACCAGGTCGACGCGCTGTTCGGCTGGGCGGTCCGCGAGGGCGTCACCAACATCGTCCGGCACGCCCGCGCGCGGCGCGTCACGATCACGGTCGGCCGGGCGGGCGGCGAGGCCACCCTGGAGATCGTCGACGACGGGTGCGGCAAGGCCGGCGAGGGCCACGCGCCGGGGCACGGCCTGGAGGGCCTCGCCGAGCGGGTCGCGGTCGCGGGCGGGACGGTGTCGGCCGGGCCCCGCGACGGCGGCGGCTTCCGGCTCGCGCTGCGCGTGCCGCTCGCGCCCGTCGCCGTAGGACGGGCGCCGGTAGAGTCCCGCTCGTGATCCGCGTGATGCTCGCCGAGGACCAGCGGATGGTCCGCGGCGCCCTGGCGGCGCTGCTCGGCCTGGAGGACGACCTGGAGGTCGTCGGCGAGGCGTCCGGCGGCGCGGAGGCGGTCGCGGTCGCCGCCCGCACGAGGCCGGACGTCGCGCTGCTGGACATCGAGATGCCGGGCGGGGACGGCCTCGCCGTCGCGCCGGAGCTGCGCGCCGCCGCCCCCGACTGCAAGATCATGATCCTGACGACGTTCGGCCGGCCCGGCTACCTGCGCCGCGCGATGGAGGCCGGGGCGGCGGCGTTCCTGGTCAAGGACGGTCCGGCGCAGGAACTGGCCGCCGCCATCCGCCGCGTCGTGGCCGGCGAGCGGGTCATCGACCCGGCGCTCGCCGCCGCCGCGCTCAGCGCCGGCCCGAACCCGCTGTCACCGCGCGAGCGCGACGTCCTGGACGCCGGCGCGGACGGCTCCACGATCGCCGACATCGCGGACCGGCTGCACCTGTCGGAGGGGACCGTCCGCAACTACCTGTCGTCGGCCATCAATAAGGTCGGCGCCCGCAACCGCATCGAGGCCGTCCACACCGCCCGCGCGCAGGGCTGGCTGTAGGCGTCCCCGTCAGCGGGACTGGAGGGCGTCGAGGCCGACGGCCTGGGCGACGACGAGGCGGCGGTCCAGGCGCGGGTCCTTGATGTCGACGATGTAGCGGTCGCGGAGGCCGAACTTCTTCTCCACCGAGAAGACGACCTGGTCGCCCGCGTAGAAGTCGAAGTGGTACGGCCACGCGAACGGCAGGTTCTCCGCGTACGGGATGAAGTTCCACAGGCGGCGCAGCACCGCGACGAACTTGTTGCGCTCGCTGCCCGTCGTCACGCCGAGCCCGGGCTGCTCCAGGTGCCAGGTCGAGGCGATCAGCGACTTCTTGAAGTCCTTGCGGAAGAGCCCGATGGGCTGCCCGTTCGCGTCGGTGATGTCGTAGGCCGAGGCCAGGTCGATGCGCTTGCGCGCCTTGAAGCCGAGGATGGGGCGGGTCTTGGAGTCGTCGGCGTAGAGCGTCACCTGCTCCTTGAACGCCAGCCGCTTCTGCTGCGCGAACGCCAGCAGCTCTCCCTCACCGCCGTCGGGGTTCTCGGCGTGCACCTCGTACTGGTTCACCATCAGGCGCACCCGCTGCCGGATCAGCAGCCGGTTCTGCGCCTGGAGCCGCTCTTCGTCCAGCGAACTCACCCTTGTTCCGTCGTGTTTTCGCGCGAGTCTGCCATATACGACGGCTCGTGGGTGTTTTCCCGGCAAATTGCCGAAGGCGGCCAAGCGGCGAACCGGTCCCGGGGCGGGCCGGGGCGCGCGGGGGCGCGGTCAGGCCTCTTCGATGTGCCCGGCGAGGTAGCCGTGGATCAGGCGCTCCGCCTCGGCGACGATCAACGGGTCGCCGGCCGGGTCGCGGCGGAAGGCCATCTTCAGCACCGCGTCGCCGGCCTCCACCGCGATGGCCAGGGCGGTGGCGAGGCCGGGGGTGTCCTGCACGCCGAACGTGTCGACGATCATCTCGCGGAGCCGGTCGGCGACGACCGCGTTGTTGTCGGCGTCGGAGTCGAGCAGGTTGACGTCGGCGACGTCGCCGAAGCGCAGCACCCGGAAGCCGGGCACGGTGCGGTGCATCTGCACGAAGATCTCGATGATCGCGCCGACCGTGTCGGACCAGTCGGCGAAGACGCCCTCGGCGAGCCGGGCGGAGATCCGCTCCCCGAACACCTCGAGGTTGCGCAGCGCGAGCGCCTGCGCGACGGCCCGCTTGTCGGGGAAGAACTGGTACACCGAGCCGATGGCGACCTCGGCGCGCTGCGCGATCCGCGTCGTGGTGAGGCCGTCGTAGCCGTCCTCGTCGAGGATGTCCGCGCACGCGTCGAGCATCCGCTGGACGCGTTCGGCGCTGCGGCGCTGGGCGGGACGTCGGCGGAGCGGGGTGCGGATCTCGGTCACGCCACCATTGTCACCCGAACCCGCCATGCTCGGTCATGGGGCGAGCGGGGATCGCCACCCGGCGGTCACGGGACTCTTCCGCGCCGACCACCCCGCCCCGTAAAGTCCGAACAGTATTCGCGTTCAAGGGGAAGGTACGGATGGGGCTTCCGGAGGACTTCCGGTGGGGCGTCGCCACCGCCGCCTACCAGGTGGAAGGCGCCGTGCACGAGGACGGCCGCGGGCCGTCGACCTGGGACGTCTTCGCCCACACGCCGGGAAAGGTGCGGGACGGGCACACCGGCGACGTCGCCTGTGACCACTATCACCGGTGGCCCGAGGACGTCGGGCTGATGCGGGACCTCGGCGTGAACTCCTACCGGTTCTCGATCGCGTGGCCGCGCGTCCAGCCGACCGGAAGCGGCGCCGCCAACCCCGAGGGCCTCGACTTCTACGACCGCCTGGTCGACGCGCTGCTCGCCGCCGGCATCGACCCCGCCGTCACCCTCTACCACTGGGACCTGCCGCAGCCGCTGGAGGACGCCGGCGGCTGGATGAACCGCGACACCGCCTACCGGTTCGCCGAGTTCGCCTACCGCGCCGCCGACCGGCTCGCCGACCGCGTCGGCACGTGGATCACGCTGAACGAGCCGGTCGTCGTCACCGCCTACGGCTACGCGTTCGGCGTCTACGCGCCCGGCCGGACCCTGATGCTGGACGCGCTGCCGACCGCGCACCACCAGCTCCTCGGCCACGGCCTCGCCGTCACCGCGCTGCGCAGCCGCGGCGCCCGCCACGTCGGCCTGACGAACCACTACTCGCCCGCCTGGCCCGCCGACCCGGCGTCCGAGGCCGACCAGCGCGCCGCGCTCGCCTTCGACACCTTCATGAACCGGATGTTCACCGACCCAGTCCTGACCGGCGCCTACCCGGACGTCGCGGCGCTCGGCGGCCCCGACCTCGCCCCCCACATCCACGACCTGGACATGTCCGTCATCGCCTCGCCGATCGACTTCCTGGGTGTGAACTACTACAACCCGACCCGGCTCAGGGCACCGTCCGACGGCGGCCCGCTCCCTTTCGACATGGTGGACATCACCGAGTACCCCGTCACCGGGATGGGCTGGCCGATCGTCCCCGAGGCGTTCCTGTCCCTGCTGCGCGACCTGGACGAGCGGTACGGGACCCGGCTGCCGCCGCTCTACATCACCGAGAACGGCTGCTCGTTCCCCGACGAGGTCGCCGCCGACGGCACGGTGGACGACACGGACCGCATCGCGTTCCTCGACGCGCACATCAAGGCGATGCGGACCGCCATCGACGGCGGCGTCGACATCCGCGGCTACTACACCTGGTCCCTCCTCGACAATTTCGAATGGGCCGAGGGGTACCACCCGCGGTTCGGGCTCGTCCATGTCGACTACGAGACGCAGAAGCGGACGCCGAAGAAGTCCTACGGCTGGTACCGGGACCTCATCGCCGCGTCGTCGAAGTGACGCCCAACGGGCCTTCCTGCCAAGATCCCGGTATGGATTCGCTCTCCGAGGTCCGCGCAGACATCGACGCCATCGACGCCGACCTCGTCCGGCTGCTGGCCGACCGCCAGAGGCTCGTGCGGGCCGCCGCCGCGTTCAAGACCGACGCGGGGGCCGTGCGCGCGCCCGGCCGAGTGGAGCAGGTCGTCGCGCTGGCGCGCGACCGCGCCGCGGTCGCCGGCCTGTCCCCCGACGTCGCCGAGTCGGTGTGGCGGGCGATGATCGGCGCGTTCATCGACCTCGAACTGGACGAGCACGCCCGCCGCACCGCCGGCTGACCGGTCAGGCGCCGGTGCGGGCGGCCCACAGGTCGAGGGCCTTGTACGCCGGGACCCACTCGTTGGCGTACACCGCGCGGACCGGCTCGGGCAGCGGCGCCAGCATCGCCGCGGTCGCCTGCTCGGACGCGCCGTCCAGCATCCACGGGGTGATCCGCGGCCCGTCCGGTCCGACGCGCTGCCCGCTGACCTGCCCGAAGTGCTGCCACTGCGCCGGGGTCAGGGTCGCCTCGATCAGCGGGAGCGCCGCGTCCTCCTCGTGCTTGAGGTGCCCGGTCAGCGCGGTGGCCAGGGCGTCGGCGAGCTCGCCGAGGCGCGCCGGTCCGGACTCGCGGTCGGCGAGCGCCGCGTCGACCGCGTCGACGGCCGGGTCGACCGCCGCGTGCTCGGCCTCCATCGCGTCCAGCAGCGCCAGGTCGTCCGGACGCCCGGCGAGGGCCTCGCGCATCGCCGGCCAGAGCGCGTCGTCCTCGGCGGTGTGGTGGATGTGCAGCGCCTTCTTGAACAGCTCCCAGCCGACGGCGGTGGCCAGCACCTGCCGGGGATCGTCGCCGGGGCGCTCGGTGACCTCGGCGATGTGCCGCAGCTCGCGGCGCAGCGCGTCGTGGAAGGCGTACATGCCCGACATGTCCAGCTTGCTCATCGCGGTTCTCCTCACCCGAACGGCTCGTACACCGCACTGACGGATCCCCCGGCACGGATGTGACCGCCGCGGCGAAGAAAATCGTCCGCAGATCGGTAGGGTTGCGGCCTCCCCTCGTTTTGGAGGTCCGTGCATGGCGGAGCCACGGCCGCTGCGTCCGAACGACCCGCGCGAGGTCGGCGGGTACCGGTTGACGGGACGGGTCGGCGAGGGCGCCCAGGGAACGGTCTACCTGGGCGAGTCGGACCATGGGGAGCGCGTCGCCGTGAAGGTGCTGCGCGCCGAGATCGACGGGGACGATCGGGCCCGGACGCTCTTCGATCGGGAGCTGGCGGCGGCGCGGCGCGTCGCGCCGTTCTGCACGGCGCGGGTGTTCGCGGCGGAGGCGGGCGGCGACGCGCCCTACATCGTCAGCGAGTACATCGAAGGCCCGTCCCTGCGGGAACTGGTCGCCGAGCGCGGGCCGATGCCGGAGCCGGAACTGCGGCGCCTCGCCATCGGCACGGCGACCGCGCTGGCCGCGATCCACGAGGCGGGCGTCGTGCACCGCGACTTCAAGCCCGCGAACGTGCTGCTCGGCCCGGACGGCCCGAAGGTCATCGACTTCGGTGTCGCGCGGCCGCTGGAGGCGACGTCCGCGACGCTGACGGGCGCGGTCGGCACGCCCGCGTACATGGCGCCGGAGCAGGTGTCGGGCGCGGCGGGCGGGGCGCCGCTGGACATGTTCGCGTGGGGCTGCACCATGGCCTACGCCGCGAACGGGACGCCGCCGTTCGGCGCCGACACCGTCCCGGCGATCATGCATCGGGTGCTGTACGCGCCGCCGGCGCTGGGCGCGCTGGCCGGGGAGCTGGGCGCGCTCGTCGCGGCGAGCCTGGAGAAGGACCCGGCGCGGCGTCCGACGGCGTTGCAGGTGCTGACGCGGCTGCTCGGCACCGGGCCGGGCGGGAACCTCCTGGCGGAGGGCACGTCGGCGGCGGCGACGCTGACCGCCGCGACGCTTCCGCCGTCCGCTCCCTTCGCGCCCCCGGCGACGATGCCCGGGCCGGTCCCGCCGCCCTATCGGACCGTCCCGGCGGCTCCGCCGAAAGGCAACCCGGCGGCTCCGCCGAAAGGCAACAAGGCGCTGCTCATCGTGGGGGCGGTCGCCGGCGTGGTACTCCTGTCGGCCGCGACGACGACCGCCGCCCTCCTGCTGACGGACGACGGCGGCAAGCCGTCGACACGGCAGGGGACCGACGCCGTCGTCACACCCGCCCCCACCGGCGCGACGGGCACCGGCGGCGCCCGCTGCACCTACCTGGCGCCGTCCCCCGGCGGCAAGGTCAAGGACGTTGGCACGCCGCCGGCGGTCGCGCAGGCGGCGGGCACCGTCCACGCCTCCATGAAGACCAACCTCGGCACGCTCGACATCGACCTGGACGCCGCGAAGGCGCCCTGCACCGTGAACTCGGTGATGTACCTGGCGGGGAAGAAGTACTTCGACGGGACGCACTGCCATCGGCTCACCACCGACGCGTCCCTCAAGGTGCTCCAGTGCGGCGATCCGTCCGGGACCGGGACGGGCGGTCCGGGCTACCGCTTTCCCGACGAGAACCTCGGCGAGGCCGCGTACGCGCGCGGGACCGTGGCGATGGCCAACGCCGGCCCCGGCACCAACGGCAGCCAGTTCTTCATCCTGTACGGGGACGCCACGTCCCTGCCCAAGAGCTACACGGTGTTCGGGCACGTCACGTCCGGTCTGGACATCGTGGACAAGGTGGCCAGGGCCGGGGCGGAGCCCGCGGAGGACGGCGCGCCGAAGCTGAGGGTCACCATCGAGCGGTTCACGACGTCGATCGCGTAGGCGCCTGCGCGTAGTCGGGCAGGACGATCCCCTCGGCGGTCCTGCGGGCGATCTTGGCGACCATCTTCTTGCCGGGCAGGTACGGCAGGAGCTTGTAGTAGCGGTTCAGGAGCGCGACCACGAAACGGCTCTCCGGCATCATCAGCTTGGCGACGCCGTCGCCCATCTTCTGGCAGCCCGCCACGTACTCGCCCATGACGTCCTGGTAGCGCGCGTAGGCGGCGCGGTGGTCGCCGCGCGCGGCGGCCAGTTCGCCCGCCAGCACGTAGGCGCCCACGATGGCGAGGCCGGTGCCCATTCCGGACAGGGACGACGGGCAGTACGCGGCGTCGCCGAGCAGCGCGACGCGGCCGCGCGACCAGGCGTCCATGCGGACCTGCCCCACCGAGTCGAAGTAGAAGTCCGGAGCATCGCGCATCTCGGCGAGCAGTCGGTCGCATTCCCAGCCGGTGCCGGCGAACCGCTCGGTGAGGATCCGCTGCTGCCGCGCCACGTCATGGCGGTGCACGTCCTGATCCGGCGAGCCGAAGTAGAACGCGGCCCTGGCCTCGGTGTTGTGGCGGGCGCTGTAGACCGACGCGAGCTGCCCGGCGGTCCGGTAGGCGTGCCCGGTGTACCGGAGCCCGAGATGGTTCGGCACGGTGAAGATCGCGCAGTGCACGCCGGAGTTCCGGACGAACCGCTCCTCCGGCCCGAACGCGAGGCGGCGGACGTTGGAGTGCAGCCCGTCCGCGCCAATGACCAGGTCGAACCGGCGCGGCGCGGACCGCTCGAAGGTCACCGTCACCCCGCCGGCGTCCTCGTCGAGGGAGGCGATCGAGTCGCCGAAGATGTACTCGGTGGTGCCGCGCGTGGCGTCGTGGAGGATCTGCGCGAGGTCGCCGCGGAGGATCTCGATGTCGCCGGCGAACAGGTCCGCCGGCATGGACGCCTGCGGCTTGCCGTCCTTGTTGACGTACGCCATCGCGCCCATGCCGGTCCGGGCGGCCTCGACGTCGTCGAGGATCCCCATGCGGCGCAGGACGGTGAGGTGGGCGTCGCCGCGGAAGTCGACGGCGTAACCGCCGTCGCGGAAGCCGGGCGAGTTCTCCACGATCGTGGTGGTGAAGCCGTAGCGGGCGAGCCAGTGGGCGAGCGCGGGGCCGGCGATGGACGCGCCGGAGATCAGTACGTTCTTCATGCCGGTGAGCCTGCCGAGGGGCGCTCACCGGAGGCTCACCGCGCGCTCACCGCACCGATGACCGAGGCGTCGAGACCGGCGGCGCGCAGCGCTTCCGCCCTGCTCAGCGCGGCTCCCTCCGCATACGCGGCCGGGTGCGCGGCCAGCGCCTCCGGCGCCGTCCCGGACGGGACGCCCAGCAGCGCCGCCGCCGCGCCGAGCAGCCGCGCGGCCCGCTCCGGCTCGCCCTCGGCGGCCTCCAGCTGCGCGAGGGCCTCGACCGCGCGGGCGCCCTCGAAGAACGCGCCGGTCGACGCCGCCGCACCGGCGGCCTCCCGGTACCGCGACCGGGCCGTGCCGTGGTCGCCGCGCGCGGCGGCCACGCGTCCGAGCCCGATCAGCGCGGTCGCCCGGCCGCCGACGCTCTTGATCCAGTACGGGTCGAACCGGGCGAGCGCGTCGGTGTACAGCCGTTCGGCCGCGCCGACGTCGCCGTCGAGGAGCGCGATGTCGCCGAGGCCGCGCAGCGCCGCCGCGAGATAGGTGGGGCTGCCCGCGCGGCGCGCCACGGCCGCCGCGCGCTCGTAGTCGGCACGGGCCGCCTCCCGGTCGGCCTCGATCCGGTGGTCGCCCCGGTTCACGAGCAGGTCGGCGGTGTCGTCCAGGGCGCCGAGCTCCCCGGTGAGGACGAGCGCCTCATTGGTGAGCGCGACCGCCGCCGCGCGGTCGCCGCGCCGGGCCGCGAGCCCGGCCAGCGCGTCCAGCGCCAGGGCGGTGCCCCAGCGGTCGCCGAGCGCCCGGAACCCGCCGGCCGCCGCCTCGAACTCCCGCCCGGCATCCCCGGCGTCACCGGTGGCGAGCGGGCCGAATCCGGCGATGAAGTGCGCGGCGGCGCGCGCCCACGGGTCCGCACCGTCGCGCCGGGCGAGGACCAGCGCGAACGCGGACTGCGCGTCCGGCTCGTCCGCCCTGCGCATCATCCACAGGAACGGGACGGCCGGATACCGGCCCGTATTCCCGTCCGCCCACGCCGCTTCGAGCGCCGCCTCCGCCGCCACGCGGTGCCGCCGCCACACGTCCCGTCCCGCCGCGTCCGACCCCGCGTGCAGCACGCAGGTCGCGTACTCCTCGCCGAGGCCGGGCGGGACCGGGCCCATCACCTCCAGGAGCCGGACGGCCTGCGCGGCGACGGACCCGCCGCGGATCCACAGGTAGCTCGGCAGCGACGCCGCCAGCCGCAGCCCGGTCGGCACGTCCCGCGCCTCGGCCGCCCAGTTCAGCGCGGCCAGCAGGTTGTCGTGCTCGCCCCCGAGGACCCGCAGCCATCCGAGCTGGTCCGCGCTGCGCAGATGCGGATCGGCGGCCTGCGCCAGCTCCAGGAAATGCCGCGCATGCGCGTTCCGGGCGTCATCGAGGGGTTCGCCGCGTTCGGCGCCGTACGCGCGGATCGTCTCCAGCATCCGGTACCGGCCGTCCGCCAGCTCCAGCAGCGACTTGTCCACCAGCGACTCCAGCGCGCCGCTGTCATCGCCGCAGATCCGGCGCGCCGCGTCCGGCGTCGCGCCGCCCGCGAACACCGTGAACCGCTCCGCGGCGCGCCGCTCGTCCCCGGTCAGCAGGTCCCAGCTCCACGCGACGACCGCGCGCAGCGTCCGGTGCCGCTCGTCCGCCGTGCGGCTGCCGCGCGACGGGAGGCCGAGCCGGTCGTCCAGCCGTCCGGCGAGATCACCGACGTCCATGGTGCGCAGCCGCGCCGCCGCCAGCTCGATCGCCAGCGGCAGATCGTCGAGCGCCGCGCAGATTCGCCGGACGACCCGGGGGTCCGCCGTGAACCCGCGCCGGACGGCGGACGCGCGCGCGGTGAACAGCCGCACGGCCGCGTCGCCGTCCAGCGGCCGGACGGGCCACAGGCTCTCGCCGGTGATGCCGAGGGGTTCGCGGCTCGTCGCGAGGACGCGCAGCCCCGGGCACGCCGCGAGCAGCCGCCCGGCGAGCGCGGCGACCGCCTCGACGACGTGCTCGCAGTTGTCCAGGACGAGCAGCAGCGACCGGTCGGCGAGCGCCGTGACCAGCCGGTCCTCCGGCCCTTGCGCGGCGTCCGCGGCGTGCAGGGCCGCTTCGCGCAGGGCGAGCGCGCCGAGCAGCGCGCGGGGCAGCGCCGCGCCGTCCCGCAGCGGCGCCAGCCCGGCGAAGCACGCGTCGCCGCCCGCCCGGCCCGCCACCTCGACGGACAGCCGCGTCTTCCCGACTCCGCCGGGCCCGGTCAAGGTCACCAGCCGCGCCGAAGTGAGCAGATCCGCGACGCCTTCCACGTCGTCTTCGCGTCCGATGAGGGCCGTCAGCGGCGCGGGCGGCCTCGCCGGGGCCGGGGTCGGGTCGCCGCGCAGCAGGTCCTGGTGCAGGGCGGCGAGGTCGGCGGACGGGTCCGCGCCGAGCTCGTCGGCGAGGCGCCGCCGGGTCTCCTCGAACACCACGAGCGCCTCGGCCCGTCCGCCGCCGTCCCGCAACGCCCGCATCAGCAGGACGGCGAGGCGCTCGCGCAGCGGATGTCGCCCGAGCAGGTCCCGCAGTTCGGGCACCATGTCGCGATGCCGGCCCCGGCGGAGGTCGGCCTCGATCCGGTCTTCGAGCGCGGCGAGCCGCCGCTCTTCGAGCCTTACCGCCTCGGTCTCGGAGTGTGGCACGTCGGCCAGCGCCGGGCCGCGCCACAGATTGAGGGCCTCGCGCAGCAGCGCGGACGCCCGCTCCGCGTCACCGTCGCGCAGCGCTTCCCGGCCTGCGTCCGCGAGCCGCTCGAACCGTCCCGCGTCCACGTCGTCCGGACGCACCGCGATGCGGTAGCCGCCGCCGGTCCGCTCGATCGCCGCGTCCGGGCCGAGCGCCGCCCGCAGCCGCGACACCTGGGAGTGCAGCGCGTGCCCCGCCGTCCCGCCCTCCGCCAGCCGGTCCGCCGGGACCGCTTCGCCGGGCCGGACGAGCAGCAGCGCCAGCAGCGCCCGCCGGGCGGGACCGCCGAGCGGCACGTCCTCCCCGCCGTCCCGCCACGCCCGGGTCTCGCCCAGGATCCCGAACCGCATGCCCGAATCATCCCAGCCCGGCGACTCCGAACGGATTATCGACGGCGTAGCGCCGGCACCCGTCCGCCCCGCGCCTCGCCACATCCGTCGCGGTGCCCTCGATGTGCACCGGGGCGCCGTCCCGGCCCCCACGAACACCGCTCCGTCCTCGTACAGCTCCGCCACCGCCTCTCGTCCGCGCCGGCGTGCTCGACCGGCGGCGCGAACCGGGCGTGCCGCCGCGCACCCGCTACCGCCTCACCGACCGGGGCCGACGCCTCGGGCCGGTGCTGCAGGCACTCTGGGGGTGGGGCGCCCGCGGCGCCCTAGCCGCTGGTCAGGGGGTGGCGGCGGCGATGACGCGGGTGAGGGTGCCGTGCAGGTCCTCCAGCTCGTCCCGGCCCATGCCGAGCCGCTCCATGATCGTGGCCGGGATCTTCTCCGCCTCCTCGCGGAGGGCCCGTCCCGCCTTGGTGACGGTGACGGCGAGCAGCCGCTCGTCGCGGGCGTCGCGCTCGCGGCGGACGAGCCCGGCGGACTCCAGCCGCTTGAGCAGCGGCGACAGCGTCCCCGGATCGAGCTGGAGCAGCCGGCTCAGCTCCTTGACCGACAGCCGCCGGTGCTCCCAGAGCGCCAGCATCACCAGGTACTGCGGATGCGTCAGGCCCATCGGCTCCAGGATCGGCCGGTAGAGCGCGAGCACGCTGCGCGACGCCACCACCAGCGCGAAGCAGACCTGGTTCTCCAGCGCGAGCGGGTCGGGAACGTCGCCCAGATCACGTGCCACGGGTCCTCCGCTCGCCGGGTGCCTCGGCTATAAAGATTACTACGGCAACGTTTTGTGCACCAATGATTGGTGAGGCAACGGAGGACGCATGTTCGGCAGGGCACCCCTGGAAGAGCGCATCGCCCGCCGCCAGGCGGAACTCGGCCCCCGCCCCGCCGAGTCCGGCGGCCAGTTCGACCACCCCACCGCCAAGTACCTGTTCATCGGGCTGCTGGTCGTGACCGTGGCCGCCCACGTCATCGGCGGCGTCCTGTTCGCCGTCATGGGCTGAGGCGGGACGCATGGCACTCCGCCGGCCGCCGTTCCTGGTCATGGGTCACTGAGCCGCGAGCCCGGCCGTCCACTCCGCGCTCGTCATGACGTCGGCCTCGCGCGGGAAGAACTGTTCCACCAGGAACCGGTGCATCTCCTCGTCGGCGTCGTCGCACCCGTCCGACAGGACGATCTGCGCATACTGCCGCTCCGTCGCGTCCCGCAGGGTGCTGATGACGACGCCGCTGGTCGCGAGGCCGGTCAGCACGAGCGTGCCGGCACCGCGCGCCGTGAGCAGCGCGTCCAGGTCCGTGCCGGCGAACGCGCTGAAGAACCGCTTGTCGAGGACGGGTTCGCCGGGGCGCGGCGCGACCGCCGGATGGATGTCGCTCTCCGGGTTCGACTCGGTGATCGTGTCCGTGCCCAGCAGGCCCCGGAACGGCTTGTTCAGCGGCCCGATCTCGGGGTGGCCGTCGCGGTGCCGGACGCGGACGTGGATCACCGGCACGCCCGCCGCGCGGGCCGCCTCGACCGTCCCCGCCAGCCGGGACAGGTACGCGTCCGCCCGGTCTCCGAGCTGCGCCGCCACGGCGCGCTGCACGTCCATCACCAGAAGCACTTGCATGTCGCGGTTCACGGCGGACATGACACCGCCCGACCGGGCCGGGCGTCCAACACCTGTTCGGCCATTTCGACAACCCGTGGTTGTCGTCGCAGCGTGATTGACTGCCCGGATGATCGACTATGAGGTGTTGCGCGTGTTCTGCGACGCCGGCGGAGCGCACGGCAACCGGCTCGGCGTCGTCCGCGACGGCGCCGCCGTCCCCGGCGAGGCCGCCCGCCAGGCGGTCGCGAGGGAGCTGGGCTTCAGCGAGACGATCTTCATCGACGATGCCGGGGGCGGCGCCATCGACATCTACACGCCGTCCGCGCGGCTGCCGTTCGCCGGGCATCCGTGCGTCGGCGCCGGCTGGATGCTCGGCGTCCCCGCGCTGGTCACCGCGGCGGGCGTGGTGGACGTCCGGCGCGAGGGCGACCTCACCTGGATCACCGGGCGCGCCGACTGGGCACCCGGCCGCACCCTCCGGCAGTACGGGTCGGCGGAGGAGGTCGACGCGCTCCCCGTCCCGCCGCCGGGCGAGTGGATCTACGCGTGGGCGTGGCAGGACGAGCCGTCCGGCCGGGTCCGCGCCCGCGGGTTCCCCGGCCGCGGCGACGGCATCGACGAGGACGAGGCGACCGGCGCCGCCGCGCTCCTGCTGACCTCCCGGCTCGGCCGCCCGCTCACCGTCACCCAGGGACGGGGCTCGCAGATCATGACGGCGCCGCGCGCCGGCGGCCTGATCGAGGTGGCCGGACGGGTCCGGCGCGAGCCGCCCGGGGAAACCGGTTGACGGTGCTGCGAGCATGGCCCCATGAACCGCACCTTCGATGACCTGGTCGAAGAGGCCGATTCTGTGTCCGTCGACGGCTGGGACTTCTCCTGGCTGGAGGGCCGGGCGACCGAGCAGCGGCCCTCGTGGGGCTACCAGCGGCTGATGAGCGAGCGGCTCGGCACGGCCACCGCGGCGCTGGACGTCCAGACCGGCGGCGGCGAGGTACTGGCCGAGGCCGCCGCGTTCCCGCCGACGATGGTCGCGACGGAGTCGTGGCCGCCCAACGTCGCCAAGGCCACACGGCTGCTGCACCCGCGGGGCGCGGCGGTGGTCGTCCATCCAGAAGAGCCGCCGCTGCCGTTCGCCGACGGTGCCTTCGACCTGGTCACCAGCCGCCACCCCGCCGTCGTCTGGTGGAGGGAGATCGCCCGCGTCCTCGCGCCCGGCGGCACCTATTTCGCGCAGCACGTCGGGCCCGCCAGCGTCTTCGAGGTGACCGAGTTCTTCCTCGGGCCGCAGCCCGCCGCGCGGAGCAAACGCGACCCGGAGATCGAGAGCGCGGACGCCCGCGCCGCCGGCCTCGACGTCGTCGACCTGCGCCTCGAACGGCTGCGCATGGAGTTCTTCGACATCGGCGCGGTCGTCTACTTCCTGCGCAAGGTGATCTGGATCGTTCCCGGCTTCACCGTCGAACGCCACCGCGACCGGCTACGGGACATGCACGAGCTGATCCAGCGCGACGGGTCGTTCGTCGCGCATTCGTCCCGCTTCCTTATCGAGGCGCGCAAACCCGCCTGAGTGGGGACTGCCGCGAAATGTGCAGGATCTCGGCCACGCGTGCATAACCGGCGCGCCGGTAGATGCGTTCCGCGCCGTCGTTGTCCGGCATCAGGAACGGCGTGGTGATCCCGCCGGCCAGGGCTTCCCGCGTGAGCCACGCCGTCACCGCCGCCGCGATCCCGCGCCGCCGATGGGACGCGCGCACGCCGACGCCCGCCAGTTCGCTGACGCCCCGGTGCGGCGGCCCGAACTGCCCGGCACCGACGCCGTCGCCGCTCGCCGCGTCCACGGCCAGCGCCACCAGCCCGCCGCGCTCGACGACCCGCCGCAGCCGCGCCACGTCGTGCTCCGTTGCCTCCGGCATGCCGTAGGCCTCGCTCTGCACACGCGCGACCTGCCACAACAGCGCGTCATTCGCGGCTTTGACGACCTCGACCGGGTCGTCCACGGCAGGCATCGGCGGCGCCTGCGCGCAGGTCAGGATCGGTAGCCGCCGCTCCGGCCGGAACCCGGCCGCCAGCAGCGCCGCCTCCACGCCGGGGGCCGCGGCGGGCAGGTACTCCAGCCGCGGCGTCCGGCGGCGGTCCTCGAACGCCGTGATCAGGTTCGCGACGTCCCGCGAGGTGGGCCGGGCGCCGTCGTCCGGAACGGCGTAATTGAAGAACAGGCCGTCGTCGTGCTCGTCCAGCCTGGCCAGGAACGGCGGAACGCGGACGGCGCCGTCGCCCGCGGCGGCGCGCAGATAGGCGTGCACATCGGATTCGAACATGGTGAGGAGACCCCTACTGGTTCGGGTGAATGGAACGGCGGCGTGCTCGGGCCGATCCGTGACCAGCACCGGACGGCGGTCCGGTGGTGTGCGGCGGCCCGTCAGCGGGTCGCGGGCACAGGCCTCACTCCTCAAGATCGCGATCGGACGACGGGGTGAATCTACGTCATGCCGGCCTCCGCGACCACCGGATAACCCTGCGGGGAGGTGTACGGTAGGTGTACGCCGTACTCTTACGAGGAGTGTCCGCATGAGCATCCGTTCCGCACGCGACCTGACCGACTTCCTCGCCGACTACACCCGCGACATGGCCGTCTCGGACGAGGAACCGGCCGCGATCCTCGACCGCTACTTCGTGCCGGACTTCGAGTACTGCAACGACGGCCTCGTCATCGACCGCCGGCGGATGATCGAGCACGTCGGACCCGTCCGCAAGAACATCGACAGGGCGGCGACGGCGGCCGCCCACCAGGCGGGCCTGGAGATCCACGAGGCGATGGTCTCCGGCGACCGGCTGGCCGCGCGGTACACCCTCCGCACCAGAATGCGGAAGGGGAAGACGTTCGCCGCGGAGATCTACATGTTCGGACAGCTCGCGCCCGACGGGCGCATCCAGCGAGTCGACCAGATCACCAGGCAACTCGATGAATGAGACGGCGAGCGGGACTCAGGCGCCGGCACCCCAGTGCGGGTACAGATCGCGCAGGACGCCGAGCTCGGCGGCGTGGTGGGTGAATTCGTCCAGCACGTGCAGCGCGGTGTCGATCACCGGGTAATGCGAGTAGCCGAAGAAGGCCGCGCCGGACGGCTCCCACCAGCGCTCATCGGCGATCGCGCCCAGCGGCTCGCGCCAATGGACACGAAACGCCGTCTCCAGAAACTCAATGCCGCCGGCGGCCGTTCCGGAGAATTCGACGTCGTCCAGCGTGATGTTCCGGCCATGGAAGAGACGGGTGCCGTAGTCGACGAACGTCAGCCCGGCATGGCCCATGCGCCACGCAATGGTCGCCACCGGCACCGGATCAGGAGCGGGCCCGCCGCCGCCCTCCGCGTCGATGAGCCACCGGCCCCCGGCGTCCGGCCGGAGCGTCCAGCCGCCCGGCGCGGGTTCCCACAGGTACTCGTCGTCGGCGAGCCCCTCCAGGCGCCCCCGCGTCCGCTTCCAGACCTCGTCGAACGTCCGGCCGATCGAATCGCCCACACTGGTCATGAGGCCAGTACATCACGCTTCACACAAGCGCACGCGGCATTTATCAGAATGGCCGTGCGACCGCAAAACCGCACCCCAAAAGCCCGTCCACGCTGAACAACGGCATTGACCGGAAACCGTTCTGACCATGCCGGACGACCCGCCGCCATGACACCACGAACGCTCTTCAGCGGGTCCGATCAGAGGTCACGGCCGAGAAAAGCCAGCAGCTCACGATGCGGAGCCGCCCCGTCCGGCGCGTGACGCTCGGGACCGAACATGCCGGGCCGACGGAACGCACCGAAGTCCATCCCCCGCATGACCGCGAGCAGGTCCCGGCAGGCGGCCTGATCGACGAGCGCCTCGCGGCCGGTGGCGACGGCCAGGTCCGCACCATGGGCGAGCAACTCGGTGAGGTGGATGAGCGCCGCCATCGGCCCCGGCACCACACCGAATCCCAGCCGGACGTCCTTCTCGAGGACGCCCGGACGATGCCAGGCCGCGCGGTCGAGATCGACGGCCGCGCCGAACGCCCCCTGCGGGTCATTGCCGAGCCAGTCGTCCTCATGACGGCCGCCCGCGTCCGTGCCATCGAGTTCGGCGGCGAAAATCCGCATGCCGCCGACGAGGTGGTTGAGTGCGGTCCGAACGTCCCAGCCCGCGCAGGGCGCAGGCGCGGCGAGCAGATCACCGGTGATACCGCCGACGACGTCCGCCGCCATCACCAAGGCACGGTCGATCACGTCGATCACGTCCGTCACGTCGCCCTCCGAGGCACTAATGCAGTTGTTAGCTGCGTTTGACGAGACAGTAGCTCAGGGACCATCACAAACACAAGTCATAACTGCGTTAGTGGAACCGACATGAGCTGTGCTCACAGGGGACGGTGCCGGCGGGGTCTTCGTGCCCTAGGCAGTGAGGGTGTTCGGGCGGTGGGGGCGGCGCTGCGTACGGGGCCGCCCCTCCAAAGTCAAGGGCGCCTTCGGCGTCGCTTCGCGATGGACTTCGTCCACCCTTGACTTTGGAGCCTCTGCGGCCCCTGAGGCAGCGCAAAGGGGCAGGCTCCGCCTGCCCCGCCTGGTCGCGCCGCCCCCACCGCTCGCCCACGAACGGGTCGGACACACATAGGCGAGATCGACGCCTGCGTCCTCTGCCTACCGGCCACTCCCATCGCCGTGTTCGGAGACGAGGGCGGCTTCCACGCCTCACCCTGCCCGACGACCCCAACGACCTGGTGCGGGCCGCGCATGCGGAGCTCGGCGAACGGTTCGCCAGCTGGATCGGGCGTTTTGTGGACCTGTGATCGCGACCGCAGCTCGCCCATCGGGGAGACGGAGAAGACCCCAACGACGGTTCCGCACCCCAGCTCCCGCTACAGGGGCACCTCCGACCGCCCTGCCCCCGGCATCAACCTCACGCCCCTACAGCGCACGAAGGTTGTGGCTGTGGTGGGCAGGGCCGAGCAGCCGCGTCGGCGATGCGCCAAGACCGGTCGGTCGTTCGAGGCGATCGCTGCTGCGGGCATGCGTCAACCCGGTGTGGTGCTGGGGAGTAGTGATCAGGCCGCCCAGGCCAGGCGCGTGGGTGGGCCAGTGTCGCCGGGTGGCCGTCTGTCGGACGGTGGCAGCAGCCGGTAGACATAGCGCCCATCGGGATCTTTGCTGATCCCGATCTGGTCTGGACTGGTGTGTTTGAAGCGGTTGTGCCATCCGCAGGTCAGCGCGAGCTGATCAATGTCGGTGGGTGAGTGGCCGAGGGCCCAGCCGTTGACGTGGTCGACTTCGCACAGCGTCCCGGGGATCTCGCACTCGCGTACCGCGCAGGTCGGATACTGCGTCTCCAGTACCTGCCGTTGGGCGGCGCTGGCGAACCGCTCCCGGTAGCCCAGGTACAGCGGCGTGTGCCCACGTCCAAGGATCAAGGGGGAGACGCCTGCGGTGAGGGCGAGGCGGCGGGCCTGGGCGGCGGGGATCGGGGTCCCGTCGGTGAGGCGGGCCGGAGCATTGCCGCCGGTGAGGGTCTCCAGGTCGCAGATCACGGTGACCTTGGTGGCCTTGTGTCCACCCGACAGCACACTCGACAGTGCCGCCGCCGTCCGCTCGGCGACGTCGCGGTGGTCGTCGGGCCCGGCCGGCTTGGCCAGCGGAGCCAGAGTGCCGTCCCAGATGGCGGCGTCCTCGGCGTTCAGCCAGCCCTTGATGTAGCGGCCGCCGTCCAGGGACCCGGTACTGGTGATCCAGGACTTCGCGTAGCCCCGCTTGACGTCTTCACGGGGTGCGGCCTCTTTGCCGTCGCGTTCGGCGATCACATCGCGGATGCGGCGGCCGAACACCGCCACCTTCGCCGCCGAGAACCCCTGCTCGACGAAACCCAGCAGAGTCATCTCTGCCCCTGCGCAGTCGGCGTCCTCCAGCCGCGCCACACTGCTGGCGACCGTGGTCGCGTAGCCGTAGGACAGCTCCCCGGTCGCGAGGCGTTCGGCAACCTGCGGGAGGCGGTGCCGCTGGCGGGCGAGGATGAGGCGTTCGGTGGTGCGGTTCTCCCGCATGCCGAGCCGGGATCGTAGCCATGCCCGGGTGGAGGGGTATCCCCAGCGTTTCTGTTCGCCGGTCGTGTCGACGCGGCGAATGAAACCGGCGAGGGCGCTTTCTTGGATATCGCAGGCGGCGGCCAAGGTCTCGGCGAGTTCCAGGCACGCGGCCGCCGATTCGGGGGCTTCTCGCTGGGCGAGTTCAACGGCGATCGCTGAGACCGCGTCCACCAATTGCGTGGTGGACGCGGCCTCAAGGTCGACCGTCACTGATTGCATAGGTAAAGCATACCCTACGCGACCGACAAATGTCGGGTCGACAGGCCTTTATTTCGATGCGCTGAAGAAGAGTATGGCCAGGCATACTTTCGGGATACTGATCATTCTCGACCGGGTTCGCGGATTACCATTTTGTGGGGATTTGCGAACACGCGGGCGTGGGCGGGCGGTGGGGGCGGCGCGACCAGGCGGGGCAGGCGGAGCC
>NZ_BAAAMR010000132.1:0-24042 GCF_039529375.1 Actinomadura napierensis | reverse complement strand
GCATCGCCGCCACGGCATGAACCTCCAGGTCATCGCCGCGCCGGACGGGGCACTGCTGTGGGTGTCGGGACCGCTGCGCGGCTCGGTTCACGACCTGGCAGCGGCCCGGATCTGGGGCATCATCCGGGCACTGGCCGCCACCGGCCTGCTCGTGCTGGCAGACAAGGCATACCAGGGCGCCGGCACGCACGTCCTCACGCCTTACAAGGGACGCGACAAGCCCGAACCGCTCAAGGACGCCAACCGCGCACACGCCAAGCTCCGCGGACCCGGCGAACGCGCGAACGCCCAACTCAAATCATGGCGCATCCTACGGAAGCTACGCTGCTGCCCCCACCGCGCCGGCCGCCTCGCCAAAGCCATCCACACCCTGCAACTCTGCGAGACCGCAGCACACTGAAAAAGGCTCAGTGACGGTCGACCTTGAGGCCGCGTCCACCACCCAATTGGTGAACGCGGTCTCAGCGATCGCCGCTGAACTCGCCCAACGCCAAGCCCCCGAATCGGCAGCCGCGTGCCTGGAACTCACCGAGACCCTGGCCGCCGCCTGCGATATCCAAGAAAGTGCGCTGGCCGGTTTCATTCGCCGCGTCGACACGACCGGCGAGCAGAAACGCTGGGGATATCCCTCCACCCGGGCGTGGCTGCGGTCGCGGTTGGGGATGCGGGAGAACCGCACCACCGAACGCCTCATCCTCGCCCGCCAGCGGGATCGCCTACCTCAGGTAGCGGAACGGTTGGCGGCCGGGGAGCTGTCCTATGGATATGCGGCGACGGTGGCGCAGAGTGTGGCGCGGCTGGAGGACACCGACTGCGCTCAGGCCGAGATGACCCTGCTGGGCTTCGTCGATCAGGGCTTCTCGGCGGCGAAGGTGGGGGTGTTCGGCCGCCGCATCTGCGACGTGATCGCCGAACGCGACGGCACCGACACCGCACCCGGCGAAGACGCCAAGCGCGGCTACGCCAAGTCCTGGATCACCAGCACCGGTTCCCTGGACGGCGGCCGCTACATCAAGGGCTGGCTGAACGCCGAAGACGCCGCCATCTGGGACGGCACACTCGCCCCCTTGGCCAAGCCGGCCGGGCCTGATGACCACCGCGATGCAGGAGAGCGCACCGCCGCCGCGTTGTCGAGTGTGCTGTCCGGTGGGCATAAGGCCACCAAGGTCACCGTCATCTGCGACCTGGAGACACTGACCGGCGGCAACGCTCCGGCCCGCCTCACCGACGGCACCCCGATCCCCGCCGCCCAAGCCCGCCGCATCGCCCTAGCAGCCGGAGTCTCACCCCTCCTGCTCGGACGCGGCCACACGCCCCTGTACCTCGGCTACCGGGAACGGTTCGCCAGCGCCGCCCAACGCCAAGTCCTCGAAACCCTGTACCCCACCTGCGCGGTACGGGAATGCGAGATCCCCGGGACGCTGTGCGAAGTCGACCACGTCAACGGCTGGGCCCTCGGCAACAGCCCGACGGATATCGACCAGCTCGTCCTCACCTGCGGGTGGCACAACCGCTTCAAACACACCAGCCCAGATCAGATCGGGATCAGCAAAGACCCCGACGGGCGATACGTCTACCGGCTGCTACCACCACCGGGTGCCCGATCAAGATCCCGGACGGGTAGCGGGCCACCGGGCACGATCGGCCCACCCGACGCCACCGCCAACTGGGCCGCATAACCCACACCGCATTCATCGACCGGTTCGCCCGAATCCAACACGGATCTCGGGCGAACGGGCATGCCCACAGACGTCACATGCGCCCTCGTGAATGCCATCGGGATCACGATGACGGCTACATGTATCCGGTGGGCGAACGGTGGGGGCGGCGCGACCATCTTTCAGCTCCTTCCACTGCTGTTTTTCGGAATAAGGCCCGCCCGCCCGGCGATGTGGGGGAACAAGCGGCCGCCCTTGGGGGGACACGGGCGGCGCCGGCTCACCGGACGGGCGGGTGTCTACAAGGCCAGCCGCGCCCACACGACCTTGCCGAGGCCCCCGTGCACGTGCCGGAAGCCGCAGCCACCCGACGCGAGGAACTGAACCATCATCAGGCCGCGCCCGTCCTCGGCTTCGAAGTCCGCTTGCGGGACGACCGGCGGCGCGTGCGACGGGTCCCACACCCGGAACTCGATGGCGTCGCCCAGCCGCGTCACCCACGCCTGGACCTCGTGCCCCTCGACGGCGTGCACCACGGCGTTCGCCGCCAGCTCGGACATGATCGTCCGCCCGACGTAGTCGTGCTGCGGAAGGCCCCACTCCTCGCACGCCTGCGTGACGAGCGAGCGCGTCAGATACACGCTCTCCGGATAGGCGTGCCACCGAAGCGTGAACTCATCACGCGCCTTTGAATGCGAATTGCCCTGGTTGTCCGGAATGTCGATCATCGCGCCCACCTTTCGCGGCCGAACTCTGGGCACACCTTGCCGCCGCCAGTTACGCTTGTCGCGTTTCATTCAGGAATCGCAAAATTAAGGATCTTGAATGCCAAAGATCGACAAGCTCGACCCGGACCACAACCCATGGCACTGGCTGGCCGTTGACCTGCGGATATGGCGCCTGGAACGCAACCTTTCACAGGCCCGACTCGGCGAGATCTTGAAAGTCGACGACTCGACGATTTCGAACTACGAATCGGCCAGCTCGAAGCTCCCGCTAGAGAAGGCCGAAATTCTTGACCAACTTTGGCGGACTCGAGGCCACTTTGCCCGACTTCGCCGCCATGCCGAGTCGGCGCATGACCCGAACTGGTTCAACGCCTACGCTCGTTACGAGCAACGAGCCGATGCCATCAACATCTACTCGGCGCTCGTAATTCATGCGCTCTTTCAGACAGAGGAGTACGCACGCGCGTTGATCGAAGGCGCACAGATGGTTGACGACGTCGAAGGCACTCTTGTGGACCGCATGGAGCGGCAAGAACTCTGGGGCCGCCCTCAGCCGCCCGAACTGCGCATCTTTCTACGGCAATCGGTGCTCGAAGATCCAGTGGGAGGCCCCGAGGTGATGCACGCGCAGCTTGGTCACTTGCTTGACCTGAGCCGACGTAGAGGAGTGGTCGTTCGGGCACTTCCCAAGGTGAAGGCAGCACATGCAGGCGTGGACGGCTCGTTCACGATCCTGCGAATCGGCAAGCAAGAACATGCCTGGTCAGCTGCCGTAGGCGGCGGCCGACTCGTATCCGATCCGGCGATGATCAGAGACTACAGACTACGGTATGACCTGATAGGGGATGATGCCCTATCTCGAGACTCGACCCGGAGTCTCCTGCGCGACTTGATGGAGGCCATGAAGTGAGTGAGCCCGTGTGGCGCAAATCCAGCCGCAGCGGTTCGGGAGCCGGCGGAGGCCAGGACTGCGTTGAGGTCGCTGCTCTCGCCGAAGGGCGGGGCATCAGGGACAGCAAGGCTCCCGAGGCCGGACACCTCACCCTCTCCCCAGACGGTTTTGCCCAGTTCGTCGCCCGCGTGAAGCGCGACGGCTTGAACATCTAACTTCCCCGACAACGTACGCCGCCTCGCCTTCGTCCTACCGTGAAAACGGACCGGACGAAGGCGAGGCCCGTCCGGGTCTGATCGGGCGGTCAGGGCCGTGCGGGTTCAGGGGGCGGTGAAGGGCCAGGCTCGTACGTGGTCGTCGCGGCCGACGGTGAGGGCGGCCGGGCGGCCGTCGAGTTCGAGGACCCGCACGCCGACGATCTCGCCCTCGTGGGCCTGGAACGGGGCGATGACGAGGTCGCGCCGCTCCAGGTCGACCAGGCATACGGTGCCGTCCTCGGCCCCGGTCACCGCGACGGCCCGGCCGCCCGCGACGGCGGCGTCCAGATGCGCGGTCGGGCCTCCGGGCAGCACCAGCGTCTCGTCCCACAGTCCGGTGTCCGGGTCGCCGAACAGCAGGACCCCACCCGTCGCGGCGAGCACCGACTCCCGGCCGGCCACGCCGGACAGTCCGACGGCGGTCACGGCGGCCAGCCGCCAGTCGAGCCGCTCCGCCTCCACCTCGCCCACGAGGTCGACGAGTTCGTCCTCGTTGGGTTCGTCGAAGGCGACCATCGTTTCCGGCTCGTCGTCGCTCAGATCCCACACCAGCACGGTGTTGTCGGACTCGGTCACCGCGACCGGGCGGCCCCGCAGCAGCCCCGCGGCGACACCGGCGGGTTCGGTCTGATCCAACGCGATGGGCTCGTTCTCGTCATCGTCCTCGAAGTCAACCGGCAGGGGGTCGCGCCGCGTCGCGTCCCACACGTGCACGGACGGGCCGGTGCCACCGGCGATGAACAGCGTCCGTCCCGCCGCTTCGAGGGTCGCCACGGTTGCCACGCCGCCGTGGTCGCGGCGCGCATAGGTCCGCACGGCGCCGCTGTCGAGGTCCCACTGCGCGAAGCCCTGATGATCACCGCCGCCGCCGACCACGACCCGTCCGTCGACCACCACCGCGCCGATCGCCCGCATGTCGATGTAATCGGCCTGCGCCTCTGGAGGCCACGGGGCGGCGAGGTCGAACGCGGTCCACTTGTCCGCGCGCAGATCCCACGTGTGGAGCGCGTCGCTCACCAGCACCGGGCGGCCGTCACGCAGCACGATGTCGAAGGCGTCGATCCCGGCGGGCGCTCGCCTGGACAGCAACGGGGAGATGGGAGAAAGCATCCGGGGATGCTACCCATGCGGGGATCCGGTTCGCTGGACGGCCAGAGATCTTCGCGACGGGCTGATCAGCGCGCCGGATCGTCGTCCTCCCCTTGCGGGCCCGTCCAGCCGCACGCTTCGGCGATGGCGGCCGGGTCCCAGTAGAAGGGACGGCATTCGAGCATGCGCCCGTCCCGGACGCGGATCAGCTGCATGATCAGCGTCTCGACCTCCCGGCCGGTGGCCCTGGCGCGGAACCGCACCCGATTGCGCACCACCACGGTGTCGCCGTCGCCCCAGTGCTCCTGCTCCAGGAACTCCATCGACTCCCAGACCTCGCTGAAGCGGGCCAGAAACCGCTCCATGCCGTCTCGGCCCCGCCACGTCCCGGACCCCGTGAAGGGCAGGCCGGGAGCCTGATGCAGCACCACCTCCGGGTCCAGGCAGGCGGCGGCCCGCTCATAGCTCGCCCGGCCGTACCCGCCTGCGGCCACGTACGCCGCCTCGGCCGCGTAGAACCTCTCCATCACCGCCCACGCGTCGCCTGGGATGCGTCGGTCTCCCGTCGAAGGTCCCTCGCCCATCAGCTGCTGCTCCTCTCACCGGCACCGTGCTGGAAACCCCGTCCCGCCAGGCTGGGTTGCAGCCGACGGTTCCTCAGCCGAGGGCGGACGCGGGGTCGACGCCGGTGAGGTCGACGGCATCGGCCCACACGCGTGCGGCGAGTGCGGTGTCGGCCAGTGGCCCGCGGACGGGTTCGAGCCTGGGTCGACCGCGGAACCCGAGCACGCGGGGGCCCCACATCTGGCCGCCCTGAACGGACGGGTCGAGGACCGCCCGGACGGCGGGCCACGCTCCGGCTTCCTTTCCTTGGAGGAGTAGACCGGCGGGCAGGCCCCGCAGCCGCTGACGGGTGGTCCGGACGTGCACCGGCGGCCGGGACGGGGTGAGGGAGTCCAGCGCGCCGCCGGGATGGTTCACCACGCTCAGCGTCGTGGCGCCGGCCGCGCGCAACCGGCGGTCGAGCTCGAGCCCGAACAGCATCTGCGCCAGCTTCGAGCGGCCATAGGCCCGCTTGGGCTGGTAGTCCCGGCCGCTCTGCAGGTCGTCCGGGTCCAGCTGTGCGGACTTCCCCACGAAGCTGCCGGTGGTGACGACACGGCCTGCGGGCGCGGCGGCGAGCAGCGGCATCAGCCACCGGACCAGCGCGAAGTGCCCGAGGTGATGGGTGGCGAACATCAGCTCGTGGCCGTCCGGGGTCAGGCGCCGCTGCGGGTCGTCGAGCAGCACGCCGGCGTTGCAGACGACCGCGTCGAGGCGGTCCGCGTCCAGCGCGTCCACCGACGACTTCAGCGAGGAGTGGTCGGCGAGGTCCAGCCGCAGGTGGCGCAGGCGAGCGTCCGGAACGCGGGAGCGGATCGAGGCCATCGCGGCTGCGGCCTTGGTGGCGTCCCGGCTGCCGAGGACGACGGTGGCCCCGGCGCCGGCGAGCTGCTCGGCGACGAAGTATCCGATGCCCGCGTTGCCGCCGGTGACCAGGAAGATCTTGCCCTCGGCGCGCGGCGGTCGATGGACGTCCCAGTGCCGGGACCGGGCTACAGGCGGCATGACGGCTCCCGCGTTCTCAGTGTGGTTCGGCTGAACGTCAACATAATCGAAGTCACTTCGAAAGCACAATCACTCTATGTTCGTAGTGCTTCCGGACATCGGTACGCTGACGGCATGGCACAGACGGCGCCGGGGCGGCGCGAGCGCAAGAAGGCCGCCACCCGCCAGGCCCTGGCCACGGCGGCGCGGCGGCTGTTCCTGGAGCGGGGGTTCGACCAGGTCACCGTCGCCGAGATCGCCGACGCCGCGGACACGGCGGTGTCGACGCTGTTCGCGCACTTCCCCGGCGGGAAGGAGGCGCTGGTCCTCGGCGACGGCGCCGAACGCGAGCAGGCTCTGGCCGCCGCGGTCCGGCAACGCCCCGCGGGGGTCTCGATCCTGCGGGCCCTGCGCGACTTCCTCGCCACACGCGGCCCCTTCGACCCCGACCCCGGCCCCGAGTCCCGGCGCATCGCCGAACTCGTGGTCTCCACCCCGGCCCTGCGGGCCTACGCCAGGTCCCTGTGGACGGGCTGCGAGTCCACGCTCGCCCGCGTCATCGCCGAGCAGACCGGCCGCGACGCGGACGACCTCTCCCTGCGCCTGCTCGCGCGCCACGTCCTGGAGATCCCGGACATCGCCGGCACGGAGCCCGACCCGCCCACCGCCCTGGACACCGCCTTCGCCCACCTCCAGCGCGGCTGGCCCGACCTCTGAGCCCGCCCGGTCCTGCATCGCGGCGTCGAGGCGCCCGTCACCCTCGTGTTCTGTTGAGGCTTGCGTAGCGTCCGGGGGGCATGCCGAAGGCCGCCTTGAACGTGCGGGTGAAATGGGCCTGGTCGGCGAAGCCCACCGCGAGGGCCGTCTCTGCCAGGGGCCTCCCCTCGCGCAACCGCCTGCGCGCGACGTCGAGGCGGCGCATCACCGAGTACCGGTAGGGGCTGGTCCCGTGCACGAAGCGGAACTGGCGCGCGAACTGGAAGCGGTCAAGGCCCGTCACCGCCTCCACCTCGGTCGACCGAACGACCGCCAGCCGGCTCGCCAGGAACTCGCGGCCGCGCTCGACGGCGGGCAGGTCGACGCGGCACGGCGGCACGGCGCGGACACGGGAGCCCGCGCCGCAGCGGAGCAGGCCCTCCGCGAGCCGGAGGACCAGGGCGTCGAGCGCCAGCGGCTCGGGCGTCCCCTCGAACGCCACCCGCACCGCGCGCGCTAGCGACGGGTCGTCGGTCACCGGAGCGGCGAAGGGCAGCGGCGTCGGACGTCCGGTGACGGCCGGAAGGGCGTCGGCGATCCGGGCCGGGGCGACATAGATCTGCCGGTAGCCGAACACGCCCGGCCCGTCGGCCCGGCCGTCGTGCGGCTCGTCCGGGTGCAGCACGAAGACCTGTCCGGGGAGGCTGCGCTCGACCGTGCCCCGATACTCGAACGCCTGAACCCCCACCTCGGTGACGCCGACGGCGTACACGTCGTGCCGATGCCGGCCATACGGACGGCCGCGCAGGCGGGCGCGGAACAGTTCCACGCCGTCCACCGGCCCGCCGGCCTCCACCCACTCGCCCGGACGGCACGAACGTTCAAGACCGCCGCCGCGCGCATCGGCCACGCTGCGTGCCATAAGCGGAGTCTACGGAGGAACCCATGGAAGCCTCCTTCGCCCAGGTGATGGCCTTCATGGCGTTCGCCGCGGTGGCCGCCGGAACCCCCGGCCCCAGCAACGTGCTGCTGGCGGCCGTCGGCGCCAGGGTCGGCGTGCGGCGAGGCATGAAGAGCCTGCTCGGGCAGGTGACCGGGATGACCGCCATGCTGTTCGCCGTCACCCTCGGACTCGGCGGCCTCCTCCTCGACCACGCCTGGACGCTCGAGACCCTGAAATGGGGCGGCGCCGCGCTGCTCTGCTGGATGGCCTGGGGAATCGCGACCGCGGACCGCGCCGAAGAAGCCGCGGAAGCGCCCACCGGGTTCCTCGGCATGGCCGCCTTCCAGTGGGCCAATCCCAAAGGGTGGCTGATCGCCGCCGCGGCCGACGCCACGTTCCTCGACCGGCACGGCGGCGCCCTGAGCCAGGCGCTCGTCTTCTCGGGGCTGTTCCTGCTGGCCGCGCTGCCCAGTTGCCTGCCCTGGCTGGCGTTCGGCGCCGCACTCCAGCGCTTCCTCCGCACCCCGCGGACTTGGCTCGTCTTCCGCTGCACGATGGCCGGCCTGCTGGCGGCGTCGGTCGTCCTCTTCGTCGTACCGCACGCCTGACCGGAATTCTGTACCTACTGGTATGTACACTACTCGCATGAGCACCAGGGAACGGCTCGTCGAGAGCACGCGTGCACTGCTGTGGGAACGCGGCTACGTCGGCACCAGCCCGAAGACCATCCAGCAACGGGCCGGCGCGGGCCAGGGCAGCATGTACCACCACTTCACCGGCAAAGAGGACCTCGCGCAGGCGGCCATCCGCCGTACCGCCGACGAGATGCGCGCCGCCGTCGACGCGCAGTTGTCCGGCCCCGGCACGGCGGTCGAGCGCATCACCGCGTACCTGCGCCGGGAACGCGACGTCCTGCGGGGATGCCCCATCGGCCGGCTGACCCAGGACCCCGACGTCATCGCCGTCCCCACCCTGCGCGCGCCCGTCGAGGAGACCTTCAGCTGGCTGCGCGAGCGCCTGGCGGCGGTGGTTCGGGAGGGCCTCGACCGCGGCGAACTGGACGCCGCCGTCGACCCCGCGTCCACCGCGGCGGCGATCGTCGCCGCCCTCCAGGGCGGATACGTCCTCGCCCGCGCCGCGGGCACCCCCGACCCCTTCGACCAGGCGGTCACCGGCATCCTCGCGCTCCTCGGCGCACGCACCGTCCACTGACCCAAGGAAGGCCGCCATGGACATCACCCGCAAGGCCACCACCGGCGTCGCCGCGCCGTCGCAATGGATCACCGGCGACGCCTGGATCGAGCCCGTCGCCGAGCCCGAGGCAGGCGCGCAGATCGACACCGTCCGCTTCGCACCCGGCGCGCGCACCGTCTGGCACCGCCACCCGCTCGGACAGGTGCTCGTCGTCACCGAGGGCACCGGACGCGTGCAACGCCGCGGCGGACCCGTCGAGACGATCCGGGCGGGCGACACCGTGCGCATCGCCCCCGGCGAATGGCACTGGCACGGCGCCGCCCCCACCGCTCCCATGACCCACCTGGCCATCGAGCCGATCTCCGCCGACGGCGCCGCGTCCGAACCAGGCGCCCCCGTCACCGACGGCGAGTACCGCCGCGACGACGAGGACGTCCCGCCGGTCACCCGCTCAGTGGTGCTCGACCGGCTCCTGCCCGCGCCGCGGACCACGCAACGGGTCCAGGTCCGCCGCATCACCATCGCGCCCGGACACGCCGCCGGCCTCCATGTCCACAACGGCCCGGTGTTCGGCAGCATCGAGACCGGCTCGGTGATCTACCAGATCGACGGCGAACCGGCGTCCGTGCTCGGCCCCGGAGACGTGTTCTACGAACCCGAGAACACCCGCATCGCACGCTTCGACGCACAGGATGACGGCGTGACGTTCCTCGGCTACTTCCCTCTGGCCCCCGACGAGGCCGCCGAGGTCACCTTCCCCGACCACTGATGACGCGGTGCAACGAGGAGCCGCTGGTCGGCGGCAACGTCAGTGCCGGAGTGGTGCGGGTCGGCGACACGGTCCGGCGGCCTGCGGGGCCGTGGACTCCGGCGGTGCACGCGTTGCTGGACCACCTGCACGGGGTCGGTTTCCACGCGGCACCGCGCCCGCTGGGCATCGACGAGCAAGGCCGCGAGGTGTTGACCTTCGTTCCCGGCGTGACGGTGTGGCCTGATCATTTCGCGCTGATGGAAGGGCTGGACGGCGTCGAACGCGTCGCCCGGCTCATCCGGGAGTTCCACGACGCCGTGCAAGGGTTCGCGCCGCCGCCGGACGCCCCTTGGCAGGTGCTGATCCCTCCCGATAGGTGCGAGATCATCGCCCATCACGACCTGGCGCCGTGGAATCTGGTCGCCGGTGACGGCGCATGGGCCTTCATCGACTGGGACGTCGCCGCGCCCGGTTCTCGGTTGTGGGACCTCGCCTACGCGTGCCAGAGCTTCATCCCCCTGTCAGCCGATCCGGCGTGGCGGCGGGCCGATGCGGCCGCCCGGCTGAGCGTCTTCGCCGACGCCTACGGACTGGACGAAGGGCAGCGGCGAGAGTTGGTGTCGCTGCTGGGCCGGCGTGCCTGGTCGATGCACGACTTCCTGCGAGCGCAGGCCGCCGCGCGTCACCAGCCTTGGGCGACGCTCTGGCAGCAGGGCCACGGGGATACGTGGCGCAGCAACGCCGAGTACATCGAGGAACGGCAGGAGTTGTGGGCGCGGGCCCTGCTCGACGGGGGACGCGGTTAGGCGAGGCCGCCGGTGGCGCGGATGTTCTGGCCGGTGACCCAGCGGCCGTCCGGACCGGCGAGGAAGGCGACGACGTCGGCGATGTCGGCGGGCTGTCCGAGGCGGCCGAGCGGGGTGCCGGCGGCGACCGCCTCCAGCACCTTCTCGGGATTGGTCCCGCGCAGGAGGTCCGTGTCGGTCGCGCCCGGGGACACGGTGTTCACGGTGATCCCGCGCGGGCCGAGTTCCATCGCCGCTACGGCGGTCAGCTGCTCGACGGCGCCCTTGCTCGCGGCGTAGAGCGCGATGCCGGGGGCCGGACGCACCGTGTTGACGGTGGAGAGGTTCACGATGCGCCCGCCGTCGCGCATGTGCCGGGCGGCGTGCCGGATCGTGAGGAAGACCGACGTCAGGTTGACGGCCATGACCTGCTGGAACAGCTCTTCGTCGGTGTCGGCGAGCGGGGTGGGGGTGAAGCTCAGCGCGGCGTTGTTCACCAGGACGTCCAGCGCGCCCAGGTGTTCTTCGGCCGTCTCCATCAGCTGCTGCCCCGCGCCCGGTTCGGCCAGGTCGAGGCGCACCGCGTGGGCGTGGCCGCCCGCCTCCCGCACCGCGCGCACCAGCTCGGCGGCGGGTTCCTCGCTCCGGGCGTAGTTGAACACCACCCGCGCTCCGTCCCGCGCGAGCCGCTCCACGATCGCCCGGCCGATGCCGCGCGAGCCGCCCGTCACGATGGCGGTCCGGTTCTCCAGAGCGGCCATGGCCGCCTCCCTTCCTTGATCTCCGGGAACCCTAGCCGCGGGCCCGCGCGCTTGACGTCCGGATCGGCTAACCGTTAACTATTGGCTAGCCGTTAGGGGTGATGCATGCAGGACGCGGTGCTGGCGATGCTCGCGAAGGAACCGTCGCACGGGTACCTCCTGCGCGAGCGGCTCCGGCGCGCCCTCGGGCCGCTCGGGGAGTCGATGAACGCGGGCCAGATCTACGTGACGCTGGCACGGCTGGAAAAGGCGGGACTGGTCGTCTCCGAACGCGCGGAGGGGCTGCCGGACCGGCCGGACCGCAAGGTCTACGCGCTGACGCCGGCCGGGCAGCAGCGGGTGTCCGCGTGGCTCACCGAGGTGAACTGGCCGAAACCGAACCTCGCGGAGTTCCACCTCAAACTCGCCGCCGCGGCCGCGGCCCGGCTCGCCGATCCGGTGGAACTGGTGGACGCGCAGCGCCGCGAGCTGCTGCGGAGGCTCGGCGAGGCGCAGCGCGCGCTGCTCGCGGAGCCGGACGGCTCGACCGCCGGCCTGCTCCTGGAGGGCGTCGCGCTGCGGCTGCAGGCCGACCTGCGCTGGCTGGAGGCCTGCGAGCGGGTCTGGTCCCAGAACGAATCCGAGGACGCATGAACGAGAGCGGCGCGGTGATGCAGGCGCGCGGCCTGTGCAAGAAGCACGGCCAAGGGCAGGGGCTGGTCCGGGCGGTCGACGAGGTCGACCTGGACGTCCCGTCGGGGCAGATGCTGGCGGTGACGGGGCCGAGCGGCTGCGGAAAATCCACGCTGCTGCACCTGCTCGGTGGTCTGGAGCGGCCGAGCCGCGGGGAGGTGTGGCTGGCCGGCCGGCGCATCGACGCCCTGAGCGAACGGGCCCTGGCCCGGCTCCGGCGCCGGTCGGTCGGGTTCGTCTTCCAGGCGTTCCATCTGGTGGAGGAGCTGTCCGCGCGGGAGAACGTGGAGCTGCCCGTGCTGCTGGCCGGGCGTTCGCCGCGCGCGGCCAAGAGGCGCGCGGCCCTGCTGCTGGAGCAGGTCGGGCTCGCCGACCGGGCCCGGTACCTGCCGTGGGAGCTGTCGGGAGGGCAGCGGCAGCGGGTGGCCATCGCCCGCGCCATGGCCAACGAGCCGCTGGTCCTGCTGGCCGACGAGCCGACCGGGAACCTGGACACCGCGGCGACGCTCGACGTGCTGCGGCTCTTCGAGGGGCTGCGCGCCGCCGGGCAGACCCTGGTGATCGTCACGCACGACGAGCGGGTCGCGGCCACCGCGGACCGGATCGTCTCGATGCGCGACGGGACGTTCGTCGACGACACCCCTCTGGCGGGCCGGGCCACCGGAGCGCTCGGGGACATCCTCGGGCTGGAGGAGTGAGCCCCGTGGGCCGCGTCCTGCTGGTGCTCCGCCTCGTCGTGGCCGACGTGCGCCGCCATCCCGCCCAGGCCGCGATGATGCTACTGACGATCACCGCCGCCACCGCCACCCTGTCCCTCGGCATGTCGCTGCACGGCGCGACCGACACGCTCTACCGGCAGACCCGCGCCGCCACGGCCGGGCCGGACGTGGTCGCGCTCGCCCCCACCGCCGACCGGACCACGGCGTCGGCCCTGGCATCGCTGGCACGGGAGCCCGGGGTCACCGCCCATAGCGGGCCGTACCGCCAGTACTACACGACCGCGACGGCGCACGGCCTGACGTCGGCCGCGGTGGTGCAGGGCACCGACGCGGCGCCGGGGCCGGTCGACCGCCCGCTGGTCACCTCGGGCACCTGGGTGCGGCCCGGCGGCGCGGTGGTCGAACGCGGCTTCGCCACCGCCATGGGCCTCCGGGTCGGCGACCGCGTCACCCTCGCCGGCCGCTCGCTTCCCGTCGCCGGGATCGCCGTGACCACGTCGCACACCATCTATCCGGGAGCGCAGATGATCGGCCCGGGCGGCGGTCCGAGCGACTACAGCGGCCTGGTCTGGACGAGCGAGGCCGACACCCGGGCGCTGGCGTCCGCCGACCTCCCGGTGACCTCCCTGCTCTACCTGGAACTGCGGGACCCCGCCGCCGCGCAGGACTTCGCCGCCTCTCACCGCCACTTCAGTGAAGAGCACTCGACGAACTTCGTCACCTGGCGGTTCATGGCCGGGGAGGACAGGCGCATCCTCCGGCAGAGCCGGCCGGTCCTGGTCATCGGCAGCTGGCTGCTCGCCCTGCTGGCCGTCGGCGGAGTGGCCACGCTGGCGGCGGGACGCGCCACCAAGCAGACCCGCCGGGTCGGGCTGCTCAAGGCGGTCGGCGCCACGCCCGGCCTCATCGCCGCCGTCCTGCTCGGCGAGTACCTGGCGCTGGCGCTGGTCGCCGACGCGCTGGGGCTGGCGATCGCCCGGCTGGCCGCGCCCGGCCTCGCCAACCCGACCGCGAGCCTGCTGACCGCCGCCGCGGGCCCGACCGGTGACACCATCGCCGCCACGACCTTCCTCGCCCTGGCCGTCACGGTCCTCACCACCCTCGGCCCCACCCGGCGCGCCCTGCGCACCGAGACCGTCACCGCGCTCGCCGACACCGCCCGCCGGCCCGGCCACCGGGCCTGGCTGAACGGCCTGTCGGCGCTGCCGCCCACCTCGCTGCTGCTCGCGCTCCGCCTGATCGCCCGCCGGCCCGGCCGCGCCGTCCTGCACGCGTGGAGCATCGCGGTCATGGTGATCGGCGCCACGGCCCTGCTGGTGGCCCGCGTCCAGACCGACTACGACTACGGCCTGGGCTCCTCCCACCTGGGCAACGTGCAGAGAGAGCAGGGCCACCACGTGCTGCTGGGCGTCACCGCCGCGCTGGCCGCGCTCGCCGCGGTGAACATCGTCACGATCACCTGGACGACCGCGCTGGAGGCCAGGCCCGTCATGGCCATCTCGCGCACGCTCGGCGCGACCCCCGGGCAGATCACGGCCGGGCTGTCGGCCGCGCAGCTCCTCCCGACCCTGCCCGGTGCCGTCATCGGCGTCCCCTTGGGGCTGTTCCTGGTGCTGCTCTTCTCCCCTGCGAACACCGTCGTGCCTCCTACGTGGTGGCTGTTCATCCCCGCGCTCGCCGCTCCCCTGGCGACGGCGGCGCTCACCGCCGTGCCCGCGCGCCTCGCGGCGCGCCGTTCCGTGGCACGGACGCTCAGCACCGAAGTCGGCGGGTGTCGGTAGGTACACCCCCGGGACAGTGTTCAGGGCCAGTGTGGGGCGGCCCGCGCACCGGAAGTGTTGATCACAACAGCTTCCGAGGCGTCGAGGAGACCCCCATGGCACGCATGATGGTTCGCGTCCTGTCCACCGCGCTGGCCGGCGCGGCGCTCACCGCGGCGGCCGTGCCCGCCGCCAACGCCGCCGGGCCCGGCTCACGCGGCGGGCGGCTCGACGCGAAGGTGCAGGAGCGGGCGGACAAGCTGGTCGCGGACGGCGCGCCCGGCGTGATCGTCATGACCCGGCGCGGCGGGCGCGTCTCGCACGTCACGTCCGGCGTCTCGGACAAGGCGACCGGCGCTCCGATGGACGCCCGGCTGCTGGTCCGCGTCGCCAGCGTCACCAAGACGTTCACCTCGACGGTCGTGCTCCAGCTCGCCGCCGAGCACCGGCTGTCCCTCGACGACACCGTGGACGAGTGGCTCCCCGGCCTGGTCGAGGCGAACGGCAACGACGGGTCGAAGATCACCATCCGGCAGCTGCTCGCGCAGACGAGCGGGCTGAACGACTACACGCCCGACCCGCGCGTGATGACCGACCCGTCCCGGACGTGGACGCCCGCGGAGCTCATCGCGATCGCCACCGAGAAGCCGCCGCTGTACAAGCCGGGGACGAGCTGGAACTACTCCAACACCAACTACATCCTCGCCGGGATGATCATCGAGAAGGCGACCGGGCACGAGGTGGGCGAGGAGTTCCAGCGGCGGATCTTCACGCCGCTCGGGCTGCGGCACACCTATTACCCGACCACGGACCCCGCCTTCCCCGGCCCGTACGTGCACGGCTACTACGCCGACTACGGCGACGTGAGCACGCTGATCAGCCCGTCGAGCGCCCGCACGTCCGGCGGCATCGTCAGCACCGTCGACGACGTGGCCCGCTTCCACCGGGCCCTGTTCACCGGGAGGCTGCTGCCGGCGAAGCAGATGCGCGAGATGCGGACCGTCCGTCCCGTCAACGACGACGGCGTCGTGGAGGACTACGGCCTCGGCGCCGCCCGCATCAGGTTCTCCTGCGGCCACGCGTGGGGCCACGACGGCGGCTTCCCCGGCTACCGGACCTGGACCTACACCAGCCGCGACGGGAACCGCCAGGCGATCATCACCTACAACGAGTCCAGGTACGAGCACGACGAGACGTTCCGCGCCGACCTCGCCAAGGCCGCCGACACCGCCTTCTGCGCCTGACGAATATGAATCATATTCTAACAACCGGCGATAAATAATCGAGAAATGACCTGTTATCCAGCGCTTTGTCGATGACGAGCAGGTCAGCGGCCTACACCGGACGGCAAGCGCTTGGTTATAAGCAGGTGAGCAGCGCGTACCGGGATTTGTTCTTTTCCTCTACAGAACGCCCCCGGTCCCCCTGCGTACCGTCGAAACGTCCTGGACCGCGGACGGACGGCGCGCGGGGGTCCCCGCTCGGCGCGCCCCACCCCCGCCCGCGGTCTCGAACTACCGCCGCCCGCGCCGGCCGGGCCGGGAGGGGCGACCCCCACCCGACCCCCCGCTCCCCGGCCCTCGCGGAACGCGGTGACGGAGGTGCCCGATGACCAGAACCCTCGACCATGGAGGTCTCGCCGAGCGCTCCGCCGCGCTCCCGCCGCGGCTCGCCCGGATCATGCGTCCCGAACTGCCCAGCCTCGCCGAGGAGATCGTCACCGAGATCCGCCGCGCCATCCCCGAGTACGCCCGCCCGATCGACGGGCCGTACGGGCACGTGCTGCGGATCAGCGTGGAGCACAGCCTGTCGGCGTTCGTCGACCGCGTCGCCGCGCCCCCCGGCGCGCCGCCCGCGGCCGACGGCTGCGCCGGCACCGCGCGCATGCTCGGCCAGTACGAGGCGCACGAGGGCCGCAGCATGGACAGCCTCCAGGCCGCCTACCGGATCGGCGGGCAGGTCGCGTGGCGCCGCGTCATGAAGGTCGCGCCCCGCCACGACATCTCCTCCGCCGTCATGTCCCGCCTCGCCGACGCGCTGTTCGTCTACCTCGACGAGCTGGCCGCGTCCTCCCTGGAGGGCTACCTGGAGGCCAGGGCCCGCCCGATCCCCGCGATGGACGAGCGGCGCCGCCGCCTCCTGCACCGCCTGGTGGACGAGCCGGGCTGCGACGTGGCGGAGGCGGCCGAGTCCGCGGGCTGGACCGTTCCGGCCGAGGTCACGCTGGTCGCCGTCGAGCCCGAGGCGCGCTGCGTCTGGACGGCGCTGGACGAGGACGTCCTCGCCGACCTGGAGTGCGCGTCCCCGCACCTGCTGGTGCCCGGCCCGTTCACCGCCGGGCGCCGCGCGATGCTGGACGCGGCGGTCCCGGGCCGCCGCGCCGCGGTGGGCCTCACCGTGCCGCCGGCGCAGGCCGCCGACTCGCTGCGCTGGGCCCGGCAGGCCCTCGCCCTCGCCCTCGACGGCGTCTTCGACGACGAGCCGGTCGTGCTCTGCGAGGAGAACCTCGTCACCCTGTGGCTGCTGTCGGACCCCGCGCTCGTCGAGCAGCTGACCCGCCGCCGCCTCGGCATCCTGGACGGCATGACCCCCGGCCAGCAGGACCGGCTCACCGAGACGCTGCGGACCTGGCTGGTCACCCGCGGCACCGCCGCCGAGATCGCCGAGCAGCTGCACATCCACCCGCAGACCGTCCGGTACCGGATGCGCAAGATCGAGCAGACCTTCGGCGAGGAGCTGGAGGACCCGGAGGCCCGGTTCGGCATCGAGGTGGCGCTGCGGGCGGCGTTCCTGCGCTCCCGGCGGCCCGGGGCCGGGCCGCGCCGCCCGACCGCCGTCTCGCATCCCCCGTCCCACCTGCGCCGCCTCAAGTGACCACCGGCGGGGGCGCCGGGCCGGCGCCCCCGCCGGGATGTGCCGATGGTGTGCGGACGCACAGGTGGACGGGGGTTTCGCGGCTTTTGTCTGGAACAATCGGCGGGTGAACGGTACCTCGGGAGGTTTGCGGCGGACCGCCGTGGCGGCGGCGGCGCTGGCCGCCGTGCTCGGCGCGGGAGCGTGCGGTTCGGAGCCGGGCACCGCGTCCGGCGTCCCGCCGGCGACCGGCGCCGCGACGGGCGGGCCGTCCCCCGCCCCCACCCTGGCGTCGCCCACGCCCACCCCGCGCACACCCTGCTCGGCCGAGGGCGTCAGCCTCTCGATGGACATCCCCGACGCGGCGATGGGACTGCGCGCGGCCTCGGTCGAGCTGCGCAACTGCGGGAAGCGGCCGTACAAGCTGAACGGCTACCCGGCGCTGCGCGTCCTCGACAAGAACCGCGAACCGTTCGACGTGCGGCCCATCAGGGGAACGCACGAGGTCAAGGACCCCGGGCCGAAGCCGCTGACGGTCGCGCCGGGCAAGTCCGCCCGCTTCGTGATCGTCTGGCGCAACCTGGTCACCGAGTCGACCACCGTGGCCGTCAACGGCAGCTACCTGGAGGTCCGCCCGGCGCCGGGGCGGCCCGTCCTCGTCCTCCCGTCCAACGGCCCCCTCGACCTCGGCAACACCGGCCGCCTGGAGACCACCGCCTGGACGCTCGTCCGGCGCTGACGGCTCACCCGCCCGCGGGGAATCGGACGGGGCTGTCCGGCGGCTGGACGGGCCGCACGATCGGCCAGCCGGCCGGGGGCGGGCTCTCCAGCGGCGAGTCGGGGTAGGCGGACGGGTCGTCCGGGAACCGGGTGGGCGTCCTGGCGTACCGGCCTTCCGGACGCGGCGCCGTCCACCCCACCGGCCGCTCGGGCAGGGCCGGCGTGGGAGCGGCAAGGGCGGGCGCGGGCGCGGCAAGGGCGGGCGTGGGCGCGGCAAGGGCGGGCGTGGGCGCGGCGGCGCGGCGGGGCGGCCGGGCCGGGCGGGGAGCGGGGCGGCGCTCATGCCGCGGGAAGGCGAGCAGCGCCAGGACCGCCAGCAGGACGCCCGCGACCCGCAGCAGGAACAGCGCCGGCGCGTGCGGCCACGGCTCCCCGTACAGCAACGTGGCCGACAGCAGGAGATGCGTCTTCGCGGTCACGGTCACGACGGTGACGATGATGGTGAGCCGGCAGCGCTGCAGCCCCAGGGACAGCAGCCCGAGGCCGAGGACGCCCGCGAGCACGAACAGGTACGGGTGCGGGGACGACAGCACGGCCGCCCCGCGGTGCCCGGCGAGCATCATCGCCATGCCCTGGCCGAAGACCTCGGTCGCGCCGAGCAGGACGCCCGCGCCGAGGCCGTAGGCGATGCCGGTGATCGGCCGGGCGTGCCGTCCGGCGACGGGACGGTCCCGCAGGAAGAACATCCACAGCGGCAGGCCGAGCGAGGGGACGAAGACGAGCCCGGCCTTCCACAGCGGCAGCGCCTGCGCGGCGCGCGCGCCGTCCGGCCGGTGCAGGGCGTCGGCGAGCGGCTCGCCGTGCGCGGGCAGCACCGACAGCGCGGCGGTGACCATCGCCGCGACGACGATGATGACGGCGAGCCACTCGCGGGAGGTGGGCCGTTCACCGAAGCCGCTCATCCCGACGACCAGCAGCAGCGCGAGGCTCATGCCGTAGGCGGGCAGCGCGGCGACGACCGGCAGGGCGATCAGCCCGCCGGCGAACAGCGCGAACCCCGCGAGGATGACCAGCACCCCGGCGACCCAGCGGGGGCTGCGCAGCAGCAGCCCGGCGGCGTGCAGCGGCCGCCGTCCGCCGATCGGCCCGATCCGCCCGACGGCCGTCTTGAACAGGACGAAGGCCACGAAGTAGACGGCCTGCGCGGTGCAGGCGAGCACGGCGGCCCAGACGATCTCGCTGGTGTTCACGGTTGCACCTCCGGGGGTGGGCCCCAACCGGAGCCAGAGGCGGCCCCCGGCGGGCGGTACCCCCTATGCAGCCGCTCACCGGGCGATAAACACGGTTGAACGGATGGTGACACGGCGAAGGCGTCCGGCGATTGGACCCCGGACACGGAGAACCGAACGGTTTTGTGCGCCCGGGTGAGTACCGCCGGACGGCTCAGCGGACGGGGAGGCCGGTGACGGCGCGGCCGATGACGAGGCGCTGGATCTCGCTGGTGCCCTCGAAGATCGTGAAGATCTTGGCGTCGCGGTGCATCCGCTCGACCGGGTAGTCGCGGGTGTAGCCGTTGCCGCCGAGGATCTGGATCGCCTCGTCGGTCACCCGCACCGCCGTCTCGCTCGCCACCAGCTTGGCCATCGAGCCCTCGGCGTTGTCGAACGCCATGCCGCGCGCGGCCATCCAGGCCGCCCGCCACACCAGCAGCCGGGACGCGTCGATAGCGGTCTTGCAGTCGGCGAGCTTGAACGCGATGGCCTGGAAGTCGCCGATCTTCTTGCCGAACTGCTCGCGCTCGCGCGCGTAGTCCAGCGCGTACTCGTAGGCGGCGCGGGCGATCCCGACCGCCGACGCGCCGACCGCCGGACGGGTCGCCTCGAACGTCTTCATCGACACCTGCCCGCGCCCGCGCCGCCCCTCGCGTGCGCGCGCGAGCCGCTCGTCCAGCCGGTCCTTGCCGCCGACGAGGCACCGGCCGGGGACCCGGACGTCCCGCAGCACCACCTCGGCGGTGTGCGACGCCCGGATGCCGTGCTTGCGGAACTTCTGCCCCTGCTCCAGCCCCGGCGTGCCCGGCGGGACGACGAAGCTCGCCTGCCCGCGCGACCCGAGGTCCCGGTCGACGGACGCGACGACGACGTGGACGCGCGCGATGCCGCCGTTCGTCGCCCACGTCTTGGTGCCGTCCAGCACCCATTCGTCCTTGGCCTCGTCGTACACGGCGGTGGTGCGGATCGCGGACACGTCGCTGCCCGCGTCCGGTTCGGACGAGCAGAACGCCGCGACCGCGACGTCGTCCGGGGTGCCGAACATCGCCGGCAGCCACTCCTCGGCCTGCTCGGGCGTCCCGCTGGTGGCGACGGCCGCGGCGGCCAGGCCGGTGCCCGCGATCGCCTCGCCGATGCCGCCGTCGCCCCAGAACAGCTCCTCGAACGCGACCGGGATGCCGAGGCCGGTCGGCGACAGCGACTGCGCGGCGAAGAAGTCGAGCGAGTACAGGCCGATCCGCGCGGCCTCCTCCAGGATCGGCCAGGGCGTCTCCTCCCGCTCGTCCCATTCGGCCGCCGCGGGGCGGATCACGTCCTTTGCGAACCCGTGCACCCAGTCGCGGACCTCGAGGAGTTCCTCGTCGAGTTCCAGTGAGAACGTCATAGCCCGGCCCCTTCGCCATCCGTCGCCTGGCGCCGACGCTAGAGGCGTGCACCGGCCCGCGCCGTACGTTCGGCCGATCACTTCGGCACCGGGTTCTGCGGGCGGGTGAGTGGTGCGGCGGCGCCCGTTCACCATTTTCGCAAGGCGGCGATGGCGCGGTGATCCATACCGTAGGCTCCCGCCGAAGGGTCGAGCGCCGGACTTTGGACCGGTCCCGGCCGGGTTCACGCGCGCCCGGAACACGGCGCGCGGCGCCCGTCCCGGCGGCCGCGTCCCAGACCGGCCGACATCGGCCCGTCCGGCGCATTGCCCGATCACGCACCGCAGGTGAATGATTGCAGTGCGCTTCCGATTCGATGTGGTGATGCGGTGACTGAGATGGAACGGCTCGGCGAACCGTTCGGCTTCGCCGGCGACCCGGCGGCGGGCCGGCGTGCGCGGCGGACCGTGCGCGAGCTGGCCGCGAAGGTCGTCGCGCGGGAGGATCTGCTCGACGACGTCGAGCTGATGAGCGCCGAGGCGATCGCCAACGCCGTCCTGCACGGCAGCGGCACCATCACGGTCACCGTCGAGACCGACGGGCGCCGGCTGCGCGTCGAGGTGTCTGACGAGGGCCCCGTCCGCGACGACCTGCACGGCCGCCGCCGCCTCGACCACGGCCGCGGCCTCACCGTCATCGACGCCCTCGCCGACGAGTGGAGCCTCGACCAGACCCCCCACCGCACCCGCCTCTGGTTCGTGCTCGCCCAGGGGGACGACCCCCTGGAACCCGCGTAACGACGGACGGGCCGGGGGGCAGGTCAGCCAGGCGGGGCGAGATGGCGGCGGACGACCTTGCCGGTGGCGTTGCGGGGCAGGGCGTCCAGGAAGTGGACGTCGCGGGGCACGGCGAACCGGGCGAGGCGGTCGCGGACGTGCGCGCGGACGGCGTCGGCGTCGAGGGTCTCGCCGTCGCGGAGCACGACGTAGGCGGCGGCGCGCTGCCCGAACTCCTCGTCCGGCACGCCGGTGACCGCGACCTCGCGGACCTGCGGCAGCGTCGCGACGGCCTCCTCGATCGCACTGGGGAAGACGTTCTCGCCGCCGGAGACGATCATGTCGTCGTCGCGGCCGTGCACGAACAGCCGGCCGGCGGCGTCGAGGTGGCCGAGGTCGCCGAGGCTCATCAGGCCGTCGCGCATCTCCTTGGTGCCGCCGCCGGTGTAGCCGGCGAAGAGCAGCTCGTTGGCGGCGAAGATGCGCCCGGTGGTGCCCGGCGGGACGGGCCGGCCGTCGTCGTCGTAGATCGCGACGCGGGTGCCGGGCGGCGGCGTGCCGGCGGTGTCGGGGTGCGCGCGCAGGTCGGCGGGGGTGGCGATGGTGACCCAGGACGCCTCCGTCGACCCGTACAGGTTGTAGAGGACGTCGCCGAAGGCATCCATGAACGCGGTCGCGAGGGCGGCGGGCAACGCGGAGCCGCTGACGGCCGCGATCCGCAGGGCGGAGGTGTCGTACTTGGCGCGGACGGTGTCCGGCAGCTCCATGATCCGCTGGAGCATGACGGGGACGGCGACGAGCGCGGTCGCGCCGGTCGCCTCCGCGGCCCGCAGCGTCAGCTCCGGGTCGAACCGGGCGCGCAGCACGATCGTGGCGCGCAGCGACACCGCGATCTGCAGCATCGCGTATCCCCAGGTGTGGAAGAGCGGCGCCTCGATGAACATCCGGTCGTGCACCCGGTACGGGATGCGGGACAGGATCGACGCGAGGGGCTGCAGGCCGGGGCGGGAGCGCCGGTCCGCGCCCTTCGGGCGGCCCGTCGTGCCGGAGCTGAGCACGATCGTCCGGCCGGTGCGCGACGGCGGCCCGACCGGCCCGGCGGGCGCGGTGGCGATGAGCGTCTCCAGCTCCGCGTCCGGGGAGCCGGCGGTGACGGTCCGGACGGTCTTCGGCAGCGCGGACAGGAACCCGCCGAACTCGGCGTCGGCGATGACCACGTCGGCCTGCTGCTGCCGGACGACCGCCGCGAGCTGCTCGGCGCTCATCCCGGTGTTCAGCATGACCAGGTCGGCTCCGGCCTTGCCGCACGCGGCGAGCGTCTCGACCATGCCGCGGTGGTTGCGGCACAGCACCGCGACGCGGGGCGCCTCGTTGATCCGGGCGAGCGCGGCGGCGAGCCGGTCCGTGCGGGCGTCGACCTGCCCGTACGTCAGCTCGCCGTGGTCGTCGACGATCGCGACCGCGTCGGGGTCGCGGGCGGCGGCGGACGCGACGGTCCCGCCGAGCAGGGTGCCCCAGCGGCGCAGCGCGTCGAGCTGCCGGGCGACCCGGAGCGGCGGCCCGGGGCGCCACAGCCCGCTGCGGACGAACATCCCGCCCGCCCGCGCGGCCGACGCGGTGCGCCGCCCGAACTCCGATCGTCCGCTCATCTGCCGCTCCCGGTCGTCCGACGCCTGCTCCAGTGGGGCTTCGACCGTACGGACGGCGGGCCGCGCGGCTCTTGCGACTCAGCGCAGGTGTTCGCGCGGGTGCTTGTCAGGCTCCTGACAACGCGCCGGTGCGGGCGCGGGCGTTGAGGATCATCTCCAGCTCCAGGCAGCGGCGCGGATCCTGCAGGTCGGCGCCGAACAGCTCCTCCAGGTGCCGCAGCCGGTACCGGACGGTCTGCGGGTGGACGTGCAGCCGGCCGCCCGCCTCGGTGGCGTTGAAGTTGCTCTCCAGCAGCGACAGCAGCGTCTCGGCGAGCCGGTCGGCCTGCGCGCGGCCGAGGCCGCGCAGCGGCGCCAGCCGGGAGTCGGCGGCGTGCGCGATGAGGTCCTCCGCCGTGAAGATCACCAGCAGCGGGACGTGGTCCAGGCACCGGACGACCGCGCCGCCGTCGATGTGCCCGCGCCGGGTGACCGCGAGCCCGTGCCGGGCCCAGCGCATCGACTCGGCGGCCCGGTCGGGCGGGACGGTGGGGCCGACGACCACGATCCAGTCGCGCAGCAGCGCCTCGGTGACCCGGCCGCGGCCCGGGCCGTCCGGGTCGGGCAGGACCAGCGCCGGCTCGGACGCGGCGAGGTCGGCGAGCACGTCCGGCGGCAGCGCGGGGAACGGGCCGTCCTCGCCGGGGTCGGCGCGCGGATGCAGCGCGACGGCGGCGACGGTGCGCGGGACGCGCCAGCGGGCGCCGCGCGCCGCGTCCGCGATCTCCTCCGCGCCGGCGCCGGACAGCAGCAGGCCGAGCAGCCGGGAACGGCGGCGCCGCAGCACGTCCTCGCCGTCCGCCGCGCCGTCCGGCCGGGCGGCCTCCCCGCCGCGGGCGCCCTCCGCGGCGGCTGCGTCCATCGTGGCGGACTGCGCG